>JAEEUS010000015.1 GCA_016290615.1 Lachnospiraceae bacterium
CGCCATAAACTCCCCATGTGGATATCCACTGCCTCAGCGCCTCGTTAAACGACTCCTCATACATCCCGCCCGCAAAATGCGAAGCGATGACCATAAGTATGGCTATTCCTCTGAATACCTTTGATGTCCTGTTATCTATCAATCCCCTGAACCCCCTAGATCTTAAAATAATCCGCTATCGCATGAAACAGAAGTCTGTTGTCGTTCTCAAGACTGATAACGCTTCCTGATGCGATAAATGTCAAAAATGCATACGCAAGTGATAATGTCATACATATGAAGGCTATCCTGCAGATATGCTTATACTCAAGAATGTGCCTTCCCTTGTCAAGGTAAATGAGCCACAGCACTGCGGATGCCAGAATGAATAGCGGTGCAAAATCGCATGTATATCTGTACAGGACTCCCGCGCCGTTTGCATCAAATCCTGCGACTACTATCGCGCAAACAGCCAAATAAATGATAAGCTGCCTTATCGGACGCTCTATCTTTCTTAATCCGGTAACAAGCATCATCCACAGCGATACCATGAATGCATTGGCCGTAAGTATACCGCCGTAGGTGTATTCACATAAAAATCTGCCCATGTAACTGCCGTCAACCTTTGATGCCTCCAAAAACGGAAATACCGTATTTATCGTCGGCGGCTGCAAAAGGAAACAGTACAGGCTTCTTATGAGTCTGTCAAAGTTAAACCCTCTGTGGTTCATGTCGTTTGTCGTAAGTGAATAAGTCGCACCGAAGTCAAATATATTTCCAAATCTGGCATAGTTATAAAGACAGACCGGTATTGCCACAAGTACATACGGAAGGCAGAAACAGACAGTATCTATGATGCTCTTTTTTGTAAAAAGCTTTCTGTTTTTTAATCCATCCTCAAATATAAACCATATCAGAGAAGTTCCCGAAAGGATCAAAAGCTGAGGTCTGCATCCGGCAACAAGCGCCATGCATAAGCTTCCAAGAAAGATGAATATCTTCTTTATGATCGTATTGCTTGCATTGAGTGCATATAGCCACAGACCCAGTCCCATAAATGAAAACGCTACGGCTCCCATTATCGGAATGTTGTATATGTCCGACCTTTGTGTAAGATATACGAAATTAGCGGAAAACTGTGTTACAGATATGACTGCAGCATACCAGATATACGGAATGCTCTTTATATATCTTTTCACAAGTCCCGTCACTGTCATAAATACTCCTACTGTAAGAAGTACGTAAAAAGCATACATCGCCTTGTAGTTTGGCAGATCCGCTTTTTTTATGACTCGATAAGGGTAGTATAAAAGAAGTTCCGGTACTATCCCAAAATACGAATAGTAGTGTCCCTTATAAAAAGCATAATCCATCGAATAGGGAATCCCTTCAGCCAAAAGGGTTATGGTATCATAAGGGTTTTCAACTTCTAAAAGCTTTGGATCCACATACTGCTCAGTCATCTCGATCGTACCCTTTTCAAGGCTTCGAGCAAGTTCCTGATACTGGGAATGGTGCGGCCACGGACTGTCTAGAAGCACCTTGTCGGCTTTGTTTATCATCTTTCCAAGAATAAGAAAACAAAACAGCATTAAAAGAGTGACAACAAGCTGCCATGTCTTTTTATCATCATAAAAGATCTCATGTATTGGCGAGTGCGTATATATAAGATACGCCATGTAAAGGATCATGAATATGAGGATAAGCCTTATGGGTTTTACATCGACAGGTATATGAGCATTTACTCTAATGCTTTTTATATGTGCTGTACACCCTTCTTCTGCTCTTACCTTTACCTGAATGGTATGCACACTGCCGAAAGGATAGATGTTAGAAAATCCGCTGCGTCTAATACCGTTGCATACGGTATATTCAGGTGTCTGATATTCATATTTGTCACCCTCATCGGTAAGGATAACGGATACATATCCCACCTCATAGTTTTCAACATCCATGTCAACATCAACATTGACTACGGGTGCATTTACTGTCACAGTATCCGTGTAATATGTATACTCGCTATCAGTTGATACATTCTGGGCAAGAGTAAACGTCTCATAACGTACGCTCCTAAAAGATGACATGTTAAAGACAAATATCTCGATGAGAACGGATATCAGTGCGGTTATGACAAGAGCCCTTATTAATTTGTTTGAGATCAGCTTTTTAATCATAAATCAAACAATAAACGCCGAGTCAGAATAAATCCGATCGGCGCTTTAAAAACTACTTTTTCCTTCTCAGAGACTGTCTGGCTCCGTGCATTTCTCTTCCTGCCAGAATGTCAGCAACCGCATCCATGCGAAGCCCCGCATCTATAAAGTCGCAGAATTTGCAGAACGGCCAGTTCTGTCTGCCTTCGGAAATGCTCTCGCGAACCTTTTTATACATATCCGAATTCCAGGCTTCCTTTACGGATACCTTGTTAAGATCGGCCATATTTGTCACTTCAAAGTTATCACAACAGCATATTCCCATTCTTCCGTCAGGGAAGACAAACACGTCTGTAAACGGCATCAGACAGGTTTCCGTTATGATCTTTGTGTCGTTCTTCTTATTAGGAGCGCTTCCTGCTCGGTTAGTGAGCACCGCCTCCATATATCTCATCTGTATGAGTATGTCAACATCCTTAAATTCATCGGGATTAGCCTTTACATACTCATATATCTCTTTTATATTGTCATGTAGCTTCATATCAAGACAGTAATTGTTGATGATGAGCTGATCCACATATGGCGCTACTTCCTTTACCTTGTCTATCGTAAGGATAAGACCGTTTGTGGACATGAACAGAAATGCCTCGGGAAGCTTTTCCCTGCAGTATTTGTGAAACTCTATTATACGTGTATCAAGTAACGGTTCATTGTTTCCGTATAATGTCAGATGACCTTTGAATCCCCAGTCAGCCAGCTGATCGATGATCTTATAAAAGAGCTCATCCTCCATACGACAGTACGGTCTCTTTTCAGCATGTTTATTGGCTGTGCAGAATGCACATGTGGAATTGCACCTGTTTATTGTTTCGATATTGAATATCAGCGGCTGCGGTGGTTCCTTGCAGCTGTTGAAATAATCGATATATCCTTTTTGAGATTTTGCCCTGCTGGCAAACTGAAGCTTTAAGTACGCATTGGAACTGAGCATTGGAAAACGCTTCTGCATCTCCCATCCGAAACGTCCCATAAAGTTGTGTATTCTGACAGGCATAAATTACTCCCTCTTATCTAGTATTTCTTGGTGTGGAGCCACTCGGCAAGATCCTTGAAATACTTTTCAAGTGCCGGACCGGCTCCGTTGGGGAATCCCACGTTAACAAAATCCCCGTCCTGGAATGCTATCTCAAGCGCCTGATGATCGTCTCCCTCGACACTTATCTCACCCGGTGCTTCTCTGTATTTTTTGATAGTAGTAGATACCGTATATCTTTCAAGTATGTCCGTGATGTCATCAAGTCTTGATCTGTTTATAGGCTCATCGACACAGGTTATAGTTCCATCCTTTGAAGGATACCAGCAGTTGAATAAAAGTGTATCCTTATCGGTAACATATACTTCAAATCTGTAGCTTTCGGTCTCCTCATCAACCTTGTTTCTGAGTACGATCGATCTTATAGCGTTGGGATCTACCTTCTTTTTTTCATTGTCATCCTGCGAAGAAAACGGTGTATATGCTTCAGGCTCAGCCTCTTCTGCTGTCTCTTTATCGCCAAGTCCCAGACTTTCCCAGTCATGAGCATCCTTTTGAGAGTAGTTAAATATCGCACCGAATGCGATAAACACAACTCCGAGGATGATTAACATTATCATCAGTACTTTCTTTGTTGTTTCATCCATTAAATGATCACCTCTGTAAACTATACATTAATTATATTCTTTATCCCGTCACATATGGTACGGGCAACGCTTGGCTTGTTCATCGTGTAAAGATGTATGCCGTCAACGCCGTTTGTCAAAAGCTCGATTATCTGACTCATTGCATAAGCCATTCCTGCATCATACATCGCTTCGTTATTGTCGCCGTATTTATCGATTATCTTCTTAAACTCAACAGGTAGTATCGCTCCGCAGGTAGAGACCATCCTCTGGATCTGCGCAGCCCTTATCGCAGGCATGATCCCCGGTGTTATCGGCACATCTATCCCTGCAATCCTCGCATCCTCTAAAAACGAGTAGAAGTGTCTGTTATCAAAGAATAACTGTGACAGCAATACTTCAGCTCCGGCATCAACCTTCTTCTTAAGATTGTGCATCTCGGATATATGATCGGGGCTTTCAGGATGATCTTCAGGGTAGCAGGCTGCCGCTATGCACAGATCAGTCCTTGGCTTAAGATATGCTATTAGCTCGGATGCATAGTTAAATACACCTTTGGAAGGTGCATTGGGATTTATATCTCCTCTGAGAGCCAAAATGTTTTCTATCCCGGCATCTTCAAGTTCCTTGACGAATTCATCTATCTCTTCCTTTGTATAGGCAAGCCCTGTAAGGTGTGCCACAGGTTCGATGTGATAAACCTCCTTGATCTTGCGTGCAAGATCGATAGTCTTATTGTTGTTCGAGCTTCCGCCTGCACCGAAAGTAACACTGATATAATCGGGCTTAAGCTCGCTTAATATATCGAGTGTAGGCTCTATATCCTTAAGCTCGTCATCCTTCTTTGGCGGAAAAATCTCAAAGGATAATACTCCATTTTTCTTGTTCTTGTATATATCCGAAAGTTTCATAATCTCCTCTGATGTGATTCACAATATAACAAAACATCGCTTCTATTATAGTGTATATTGCACAAAAATGCTATAATTAATCTCATGAAACGTTTGGATTACTTCGATCTTGCAAAGGGAATAGGAATTTTTCTAGTCGTCCTCGGACATGCGACTTTTGTAAATGAGCATGTCATAACATGGGTCTTTTCATTTCATATGCCTCTATTCTTTATGATATCGGGCATGTTAATGGCTCATAAGAACGAAGAAAATCTTACGATGCGTGAACTTCTTCACAAAAAACTAAAGAGCATACTGATCCCCTATCTGTGCTTCAGCATATGCTACAGCGTTATCGATATAATAAGTGTCTTTCTTAAGCAGATCACTCTTTTTGATCTTAAGACCAACCTTGTTTGTACGGGAACCTTTGCAGGAAGCGGACCGTTGTGGTTTTTAACGACACTGTTTTTTGCTGAGATCCTGTTTTCCCGCCTTCTTAGTCTGCTCGGAGACTTCAAGGCTGTTGCCATATCTGTTATTTTATCCATTGTCGGAATATTGACCTGGCATTTCTTTGAGCCCGTATTCAATGCATCAAGAGACGATCTGAGCAGATTCTTTCTGTTAAGTTTCCCCTTTGAACTTATCCGTTTCGTGATATGCATGAGCTTTATAGCCATTCCCTATATCCTGTACAGACACTTTTTAAAAAATATCACAGATAAGAAAGCCATGCCTCTTTTTACAGGGATATTGCTGATGATATCAAATGTCATCCTTTCGCAATTTAACTCAAACATAGACATACATAACCTTGACTACGGCAACGTATTCTTATTTATCATAAACGCTTTCAGCGGCTCGTTTGGACTGATCCTTATATGCAGATCACTCCCAACAATCAAGATAATGAAGCCTGTACTTTTCTGGGGAAGGAATTCACTCACCATAATGGCAACTCATTTAAACTTCTATATCCTCTATCTTGGCGGTGTAGTCGCATATATGATAAATCCGTATATCACACGTGCAAAGGAATACATCTTCTTATTTAATATCCTTTTAGTCACAATGCTCATTGAAACGATCCTTATCATTCTTATAAACAGATTCATTCCCTGGTCAGTCGGAAAATCACGCAAATAAATTTTCGCACTATAAAAGGCGGCATCACACGATGCCGCCCTTGTTTATTTATTCTCTAGACTGCCAGGAAGAACTTGATAAGGAAGATTGCTGAAATAACATATGTAAGAGCCGAAACCTTCTTAGCCTCTCCCTTTAATACACAGATAAGTGTATAAGAGATGAGTGCGAGTCCGATGCCGTGTCCGATAGAGCTTGATATCGGCATAGCGATAAGCATTATAGCAACGGGAAGTCCCTGTTCTATATCTTCAAAATCAACCTTCTTAAGTCCGCATAACATCAGATATCCTACATAGATAAGAGCTGCACTGGTTGCCGGAGGCGGGATAACTGCCGCAATGGGAGCAAGGAACATGCATGCCAGGAATAATATACCTGTTACGAGTGCTGTAAGACCTGTACGTCCTCCTGCCTCAACGCCTGAAGCAGACTCAACAAATGTTGTAACTGTAGAAGTACCTGTGCATGAACCTACAACTGTACCAACAGCATCAGAAAGAAGAGCTTCTCTCATGTTGGGCATGTTGCCTTCTTCATCGACCATGCCTGCTCTTGAAGCTGTACCTACCAAAGTTCCGATGGTATCAAACATATCTATGATACAGAAAGTGATGACCAGTGTAACGACCGTGAACCAGCCGATCTGTATAAGACCTGCAAAGTTAAACTTAAACAGTGTAGTTGAGGCCATGTCAGCAAAAGGCGGAACAAAGCTTGCAGTAGCAAGAGATGCAAAAGGATTTGTATCAAAGAATACTGCCTCTGAGATCCAGTAAACAACAGATGCGATCAGCATACCGATGAGTACTGCGCCTTTAACCTTCTTATGGCTTAAAGTAACGATAGCGAAAAGTCCCACGAACATGGTGATTACTGTAAGGACCATCCATCCGTAAGCGCTTCCCATGGTGTCACGAGCATAACTGGGGGTAAGAGCACCGAAGAAATCTCTCATAGCATAGAAAGGACCGCCTGTCTCTGAATACTGTCCTGCATTTGATCCGACACCGATATTTAAGAGCATAAGACCGATCGAAGGTGCGATTCCGAGTCTGATGCCAAGCGGTATACCCTCAACTATCTTTTCTCTTATGTTGAGTACCGAAAGGATGATAAATACGATACCTTCGATAAGAACGATACATAAGGCTGCCTGGAATGATTCGGTATAGCCTAGACCTGTGATACCTACGATATTGACAACTACAACGGCAAAGAAACTGTTAAGTCCCATACCGGGTGCCATGGCAAAAGGCTTGTTTGCAAGCAGTGCCATGCAGATACAGCCAATACCAGAAGATATGACGGTAGCCAAAAATACCCCGTTCCAAAGCGAACTTCCTACATCAAAATTCGTAAGAAGATTGGGATTCAGAGCTATGATATACGCCATTGTCATGAATGTTGTAAGACCGGCGATTATCTCAGTCCTGATGGTGGTATTGTTTTCGTTTAGCTTAAAGATTTTCTCCATCACGTTCTCCTCCTTTGAATGATTAAGCTAATAAAAATTATAGCACCATCTTTGCAATATAAAAAGTGTTTTAGCCTTTCACTTTTACAAAAGTTTTTCTTGCTCTTATGAGTAATTAATCAACTGTCAAAAGACAAAAAGAAAGTGCCCCTTAATAAGGAGCACCTTGTATGTCAAAAAAATTATCTTTGCACTCTTCCGCTGCCGTCGCCGCCCATGAGGTTTTCAACCTCTGAGCGTGTGACAAAATTGAAATCTCCGGGAATCGTATGCTTGAGCGCTGAAGCTGCCACACCGAATTCAAGGGCATCCTGCATGCTCCTTTCATCAAGAAGTCCGCAGATCACTCCTGCCGCAAAGGAATCTCCTCCTCCTACCCTGTCAACGATAGGAGTTATCGAATATGTCTTTGAATGATAGAATTCTCTGCTCTTTCCGTTCATGATGCATGCAGACCAGCCGTTGTTTGAAGCCGAATACGACTGTCTTAATGAGCTTACGATATATTTAAATCCGAATGCATCGGCCATGGCATTAAATACTTCCTCATAGCCTGCAAGATTTAATTCTCCCTTTGTAACATCTGTCTTAGATGCCTTAAATCCTAGTACCTTTTCCGCATCCTCTTCATTGCCTATGCATATATCAACATACTGCATAAGATCAGTCATAACAGATCTTGCCTTTTCACTGCTCCAGAGCTTCTTTCTGAAATTAAGATCCACCGATACCGTAACACCGGCCTTTTTTGCTGCTATTAAAGCCTGCTTTATCAGGTTTGCGGCACTGTCGCTTATAGCCGGGGTTATACCTGTAAAATGAAACCAGTCGGCATCCTTAAAGATCTCATCAAAATCAAATTTATCAGGTGTTGCCGTAGCTATCGAGCTTCCTGCCCTGTCATAGATAACATTGCTGGCGCGCATAGCAGAACCTGTTTCCAGAAAATAGATTCCCAGTCTGTCACCGCATCTTGCAATATACTTTGTACCCACATTGTATTTTCTGAGGGCAGCGACCGCACTCTCGCCAATTGCCTGGCCTGGAACTGCGGTGACAAATTCCGTGTCATATCCGAAATTTGCCAGTGATACGGCTACGTTTGCTTCTCCGCCTCCGTAGCATACATCAAATTCATCGGCCTGTATGAATCTCTCATTATTCGGCGTGGATAATCTTAGCATTATCTCACCCATTGTTATAACTTTTTTACTCATCTCTAACCTCTTATGCTCTTTACAAGTCTTACCGCTTCCTTGGTAAGCTCTGTTATTTTTTCAAAATCTTTCGAATCGATAAGATCAGCCTTGACCATCCAGCTGCCGCCACATGCAGCGATCTTCTTAAACGAAAGATACTGCTCTAGATTGTCTGCATTTATCCCGCCTGTAGGCATGAACATTACCGATGTATAAGGCGCTGCCATTGCCTTTATCATAGCAACTCCGCCTGCCTGCTGTGCGGGGAAGAATTTTAAAACCTCAAGTCCTCTCTTTACTCCCTGTGCAACCTCGGAAGGAGTCATGCATCCGGGAACGATAGGTATATCCTTGTCTATACAGTAATCCACGATCTCAGGATCAAATCCGGGACTTACGATAAACTTTGCTCCAGCACTTACAGCCCTGTCAACCTGATCTATGGTAAGCACCGTTCCTGCGCCTACCATCATATCGGGATATTCCTGTGACATTATCCTGATAGCTTCCTGCGCCGCATCGGTCCTGAAAGTAACTTCGGCACACTTAAGTCCGCCTTCGCATAAAGCCTTTGCAAGAGGCTTGGCATCTTCTGTTTTATTGATCACAACCACCGGTATCACACCGTAGCAACATAAATCCTGTAATGTCTTATTCATTTGATTCTCCGTATCACCATTTCATAAGTTCACACATCTTGTCATAAAGAAGCTTTGCCGCTTCCTTCTTAGTCTGCGGATGAAGCTCGTTCATAAATCCGAGATCATATATATCCGCTATAGTAGAATTGTCTATCTTGGCAGCGGCTCTTTCCTGCGCAAGACGCAGATTATCCCATTCAGTCGTATCATATACTGCATCCGGGCCGTCTTCACCGCCAAACTTTGGAAGCTCTACAAACCCGAAGGCAAGATCATCCTTAAACAGTTCTCTGAGACACTTGACCATCTCTATCATGAGATATTCGTATTCCCACGCATGATTGGCATTGCTCTCGCCCTGATAGAAAAGCACTGAAGAAAACTTTAGATTCCTTAACGGATATACCATCCTGTTATACTGAGCTGTAGGCTTCCAGTTAAGGAATGTGATATCCTCGAATTCATCGTAGCTGCCTGTATTTTCATCATACATGCTTCCACCTATCTTATACTGCCACTTGCCTTCAAGAGATATCTTTTCATCATTAAGTGAAAGATAATACGGCATCTCTATGATGAATCCGCCGCTTCTGGCATTGGCAATGACACGTACCACTATGGTGTTTTCACCCTCATGAAGAACACCTGCGGGAATGCGGTATCTTCTCGGAGGATATCTGTAGTCGGTATTTCCGATCTTGATACCGTTAACATATGCTGTATCGGCATCGACCAGTGTACCCAGATATACTCTTATCTCCTTATCAAGCCAGTGTTTTGGTATATCTACAGTCTTTAATACCCAGACGCTTCCTCTGTGAGCTTCAAGCTCGTTATACTCAGGTCCCATCCAGCGGCCCGGTACAGTGATGAATTTTTCTTCTTCACCGTTTTCAAACAGTGTTGTCTTTTTCTCCCAGTGCTCCTTAAGCCCGATATCTCTGCCATCAAGCTTTTGAGACCATTCCTGCTGCTTTTTGACTTCAGCCTCGGACATGCTCTTAACCCACGCGCTGTCCTTGTACTTTGCAAGCTGTTTCTCATAGCACACCTTGCAGCTGTCATTCTTTGAGCAGTTACAGCTTTCTATGTTCTCTCCCCGCTTAACAGCTTCATCTCTTAAGATCTTTCCTATATTGATTATTCTCTCTTCACTCAGATATGATTCTATGTGAGTTCCGCCGACACCTGTCTGTATAAGCCCGACGGGTACTCCTGTTCTTTCCTGGTGAAAACGTGCAAAGAAGATTCCAAGAGCACTCATTAAAAGTATCTTATCCTGAACAGCTTCCTGCCATGATCCCTCGTACAGTTCATCCACCGGACCGTTAAATTCATGTTCCTTTGCGACCTCAAACATATGTATCCTCGGAAGATTCATCTGCATGATCTCTTCCTCATACATATCCAGACACCTGCAAAGCGGCAGCTCTATATTTGACTGACCTGCCAGAAGAAAGACATCTCCGCACATGACATTTGACAGTTCACGTACTGTTTTGCCGTTTTCGCTGATACTTATCTCATATGGTCCGCCGACGTCAACAGCCGGAAGGTCGATCTTAAAGCATCCGGCATTATCCGCATTACCCGTGACTGTCTTATTGTTAAGCTTTATCTCAATTATGCTTCCAGGTTCGCATTCCTTTCCCCAGATGCAGTTTTGTTTGTCACGCTGTAATACAAGACCGTCACTTATCAAAGACGATAACTTCATATCCATACCCCTCTTTAATATATCGTTCTGCCCTTTTCATCATCTATACCGCATTTGCGATAGAAATAACTGTTCACTATATCACACCACTCATGCGCATTATCAACCTGCATATCAAATCGTTTCTTTGATTCCAAAAACGCTCTGTCATCGATCTTTCCTTTGAGGCTGTTCCATTCATCCCGCATCCTTTTTGCTTCTTCGTAGCCTTCAAAATGCGTATCATAGATATGCTGTATGATCGTCTTGCCGCTGCTCAGTACATGCTTGTACGGCATCTTATGAAAAAACAGCAAAAGCTCTTCCGGTGTTTTTGAAGCATCCCTGTACATTTCCCTGTTGGGACTGTTATACTGTCCTGCAAAGTCAGTACCGTCTGGTCCTCTTTCAACACCGATACTCTGCCAGTCAGCTCTGTGATATGTTCCCCATCTGTCATATTCATAGCCGTCAACACTCGGGCCGTAATGATCATGAGGCTTTACCATCCAGCCTATTCCGAGAGGCGCTGTGTATTTTTCATAAGCAGGCCACGAACTCATGAGGATATCGCTTATAGTATCTTCTACTTCCTTATCATGAGAGAATGTAAGCTTTATCCATTCCCTTGCTATATCTTCGCTGTCAAGATCTGTATTGAACGCAAGTCGTCCGAATCCGTAAAGATTTGCTGCAGCAAGATCGTTTCCCGTCCAGTTTTCATCATTTCCGGTATTGGTTACAGCGACCATGCCTCCGATCTTAACATTGCCGGTCTTTGTGCTTATGATGTTTGCTACCGTAGACTCGGTATCATCTGCTCCGTTCATATATGTCTTGAACGAGAGTATCTGCTTAAACCACGGTATTAGGTAGCATACATCTATCTGATGGCCTGTATACTCCTGCGCGATCTGAACTTCCAGCATTTGGTTTGTTTTTCTCATACCGCCAAACAGAGGCGATACGGGCTCCCTTACCTGGAAATCCATCGGTCCGTTCTTTATCTGAAGGATCACATTGTCCGCAAACTGACCGTCAAGAGAACTGAAATAATCATAGCCTGCTCTTGCTCTGTCAGTCTTAAGATCACGCCAGTCCTGCTTGCAGTTATATACAAAGCATCTCCATATGATCAGACCTCCGTAAGGTCTTATAGCCTCGGCTAACATATTCGCCCCGTCTGCCTGAGTCCTTCCGTATGTAAAAGGTCCCGGACGTCCTTCCGAATCAGCCTTTACAAGAAAGCCTCCAAGATTCGGTATGACATCATACACCTCTTTCATCTTGTTCTTCCACCAGGTGATAACCTTTTCATCGAGCGGATCCGCGCTTTCAGGTTCATACTCTATAGGCATTGCATAGTTGAGACTTAAAAACAGCTTTACACCGTAGCAGGCAAATATATCCGACAGCTTAGCAACCTTGTCTATAAATCTTTTATTAACAAGATCCGTTGCCGCTTCCTTTACGTTTACATTGTTTATCGCAACGGCATTTATGCCGATAGAAGCAATAAGCCTTGCATAGTCGCGTGTTCTTTCATTTATAATGATATCATTGTTTTCAAAAAAGAACGAATTTCCGGAATATCCGCGCTCTATGGAACCGTCCATGTTGTCCCAGTGATCCAGCATACGTATGGGATTTGACGGTATCTCTGTAACATCAGTTTTATCGTTAAAAGCATCCGTCCTTACGAGTGCAAGGAACCTGAACACGCCGTATATGACAGCCTGAGGAGTTCCTGCTTCGATATAAGCTATATCGCCGTCAGCATATATATGATAGCCTTCCGACCCAAGTAATTCCTGACCTGTCTTCTTTATTATTATACCCTTATTGGGAGCGCTTATATCTATATCAAGACTTCTTTCAAACATTGATAAACTTGCTCTTGCAAGCTCATCAGAGGCTGTTGATATGACATCATCCTTTTTAAATCCGTCAACATACAGCGTAGTGAAATACTTTCCGTATGCATCTTTATTGGCAGCTTTGTAATCAAGCCAGCACTGAGTCCACATATTTTTTCAATACCTTTCTGACGCTTCCGTTTCCCTGCATCATCTCTTCATACATTGCTAGTATCTTATCAGCCAGTTTATCCTCATAAAGGTCTACGGCAAATATCTCTTTCCTTTTAAGTATGTCCTTTACATCCATTGTCTTTAATTCATCAAGCTTCGGATCGGGACTGAGTTCAAACCTATCCCCGTTATCGTCAATGCCCTTAAGATATCTCAGCCATCCGGCAAGAACAAGAGGTATGAGCGTAAGGCTGTCTGTACTCAGATCAGTCCTTTCTCTGTATGCTTTGATCGTCTCTCCGAATCTTATCGGTATCTTCTGTGACGTATCACATGCGATACGCTGAGGCGTATCCGGCATGAACGGGTTGGGAAGTCTTAATTTTAAGACCGCTTCAATAAAGTCTTTTGGCGAGAGAACCTTCGGATCAACAACTACAGGCATCCCTTCCACGTATCCGAGTTTATATACAAGATCTTTAAGATCTTTATCATCCATCTCGTCATGAATGGTCGTATATCCCAATAAACATCCGAATACAGCAAGAGCGGTATGAAGAGGATTAAGACAGGTGCATACCTTCATCTTTTCCGTCTTGTCCACTGTCTCTCTGTCGGTAAATATAATACCGCCTTTTTCATAGGCTTCTCTTCCGTTTGGGAATACATCTTCAATAACAAGGTATTGCGTCTCCTCCGCATTGACAAACGGAGCAACGTACGTATTCTTTGATGTTACTACCTGTAAAAGATCCTCGATACCGTCCTCAAGCAGCATGCTTTCGATCTTTGCATCCGGTCTTGGTGTGATCTTGTCGATCATGCTTAGCGGAAAAGAGACTCTGCTCTTATCCGAAACATAATCTTTAAACCCCTTTTTACAAGTACCATCCTTTTCCCATTTATCGGCAAATTCAATTACCGCTTCGTACAGCTTGTCACCGTTATGCGAGCAGTTGTCCATGCTCACCATGGCTACGGGGAGCGCTCCTGCCAAAAAGCGTTCATACAAAAGCCTTGTGACCTTGCTCATATATGCCGGTGTCTTATATCCCTTCTCGGTGATGGTAAAGCTGACCATCTGAAGAGAAGGAGCTCTGAAGATCTCTCTTAATCTTTCTATCTCCTTTTCGTTATCCTCATCAAGCATGCATGACTCCACGACAGAGCCCACCACGGTCTTTTCAACCGTTCCGTCTGCCTTAAGAGTAACAAGTATGCTCAGATCATCGTGAGGTCTGTTCATCTTTTCAATGATCTCATAGTCATATCCTTCCGCTACTATGAGCCCCGTATCAGTGATCCCTCTATTCAGAAGATCCTGCATTACATTTGCCTGAAAAGCCCTGAAGATGTTTCCTGCCCCGAAATGTATCCATTTTGGATTTTTAACGGTGTTTGCTCTTACTGCATCCCTGTCATATTCAGGCAGCTTGTATCCTTTATCAAGCCATTTCTTTTTATCTATTATCCCTTTACTATTAAGTTTCATGTTTTTGCCTCGTTATTCTTATAAATTAATTGTACCAATTTCCCGAGAAAAATTGGTACAAGATTTCTTTATTTATTGCTCTTTACTATTGCTTCCCACAGGCCGTTAAGATATGTCGCTCCAAGCGCCCTGTCATACAGACCGTATCCGGGCATGGCTACCTCATCCCATATCATCCTGCCGTGGTCTGGACGGATAGGGCCTTCAAACCCTATATCATACAGAGCTTTCATTATCTCATAAAGATCAAAGCTTCCGTCGCTTGAAAGATGAGCCGCTTCCTCAAAGTCATCATCCGAATTGAACTTGAGATTTCTGACATGCGCGAAATGTATCCTTCCCTTGAGCGCCCTTATCATAGCCGGAAGATCGTTCTTTCTGTTTGTTCCGTACGAACCTGCACAGAATGTCACTCCGTTATGGGGATTATCGACCATCTTCATCATCCTCTGGATGTTCTCAAGATTGATGATTATCCTGGGAAGGCCGAATACCGACCATGCCGGATCATCTGGATGTATCGCCATGTTTATATCATACTCGTCACATACTGGCATGATTCTTTCGAGGAAATACTTAAGATTTTCAAAAAGCTTTTCCTCATCAACACCTTTGTATTTCTCAAAAAGCTCCTTAATGAGCGCCATTCTCTCAGGCTCCCATCCGGGAAGTATAGCTCCGTTTGCATCTTTGCTTATTGAATCAAACATTGATTCCGGATTAAGCGCATCTATAGCTGCCTGGTTGTAGGCAAGTACCGTCGAACCGTCAGGACGCTTTCTTGCAAGCTCGGTTCTGGTCCAGTCAAAAACCGGCATGAAATTATAGCAAACAAGATGTATATCTTCTTCGCCAAGGTTTCTTAAAGTCTCAATATAATTGTCAATATACTGATCCCTGTCGGGGCTTCCTATCTTGATGGAATCGTGGATATTTACCGATTCGATACCTGATATATGAAGTCCGGCTTCTTCAACCTCTTTTTTCAGAGCATGAATCTTTTCCTGACTCCACACCTCTCCGGGGGTAGTATCATAAAGAGTTGTGATAACTCCCGTAACTCCCGGTATCTGTCGGATCTGCTTAAGTGAAACTGTATCAAATCCGGTTCCAAACCATCTGAATGTCATTTCCATCTTATTCTTCCTCTTTCTGTTATCTGAATATAAATCGCCCAAAATCAAAGTGACTTCCCGGAAGGAAAATAAATGTTACATCATTCACACCTTCTACCTCTTCGAGTTCAAATTCATATTCCATATACTCCTCACAATACGGAAACTCTATGATCTGTCTCACCGCACATCCGTCTTTTTCAAACAGGATATGAATCGTGTTTTTCTCAAGCAGAGTACGGCCGTATATCTTTATACTTTTTATCGGTGATGAACCGAAGTCCATATTTTTAAATACCAGTGAAACATTATTGCCGATATCCTCGACATTTTCCCCGGTAACCTTGAACGCATCACCGTATATCTCATCGGCCTTCGCGGCTTCGTTCATCTGTCTTGCCCTGTTATATCTCTCAAAGCAAAATCCTTTGATATGTGTCTTATGGTGAAGTTCGATACCAAAGGTCTGTACCCCTTTCAGTACCTCATCCAGTTCAAAGGTTTCTTCCTGATATACATTCCACTTTGACGGCTTATTGTAAACACCCCTGCCGCATATTCTGCTATCCTCAGCGTAAGGGAAACCCTTCCAGAAGATAATCTCTGTTTCTTTGTTATCCAATTCGAAGATAGGGATGGTAACCCTCTTTGCACCATTCTCGCCGAAGTCAAGATTGTCATATGCGATAAGGCACATCTGAGTTCTGGATGTGGATACACCCTTCTCATTTCCGTTTCCCACATCTCCTTCACTGCGATCATACAATGAGCCCGAAACAAATTCATAGGGATCTGTATACATCTTTCCGAAGCCTTTGGCTGTCATATCAAGGACGGAGATAACAACTGTCTTTTTGTTCTCATCCTTTACCAGTGCACGAACCTTGAATTCACCGTCTCCCAAAGCTCTTATCTTTACCCCGAGTCCGTCGGTGTTCACCTTTTCCACAACCGCTTTTTTTATCTCCACTCCCGCCTCGTTGGTTATCTGCCATGTAATGTCATCAAACACGGCGTTTGCGGGATGAAGTGTGGCGGTTATGGTCGTCGCAGGTTCATCCGGTGTCAATATAAATCCGTCTGTGCTTACAAGCTCCAGTTTTCTCACAGGGATATCCGTCTTATTAACAGATGCCTTGACCCGGATATGTCCTCTTTGTCCGTTACTCCTTACTATCGCAAGAAGCTTTCCCGAAAACATCCTTTTTGACTCTCCTTTGTAAGAGTCGTTATCGGTGCTGTCTCCGTTGTCCAATCCTGCCAAAAATCCCTGCCCTTCGACTGATACATCCACTCTGCAGTTGGCGTTTTCTACCAGTCGATTTTGTTCGTCGAGGGCTGTGATCTCAACAAAGAAAAGACTGTCTTCACCTTCAGATACCTCAAAGGTATCCTGTGACAGACAAAGCTTTTCAACATCGCCAAAGCTTTCTCTTCTTTCACTTACTAGACATTTCCCTGCCTCGTCATAAGCCTTTGCTTCTATAAATCCGTCACTGTATCCGGTGCGAAAATCCGCATAAAAGCTTATGCCTTTTTCATGATCTATATATTTTGAGCCCAAAGACTCTCCGTCCTTGAAAAGCTCAACCCTATGCATATTTGAACATACCCTGATATCAATAAGCTGTCCGGGATTGAAATCCCAGTACGGCAGAAGATGTATCACAGGTGTCCTGTTCTCTGTCCATTGTGCCTTATAAAGATAATATGCATCCTTTGGAAAGCAGGCGGTGTCCGCAAGTCCAAAGTACGAATTCTTTGTATGATACGGAGTAGGCTCACCTATATAATCGATACCACTCCATATAAACTGACCGAGACTGAAGTTTTTGTCTCTTTCGGTAGCGATACATTGATCCTGAGTTTTTGCTCCCCAGCTTGTTGAACTGTTTCCGAGCGAAGAACATTGCATATCATCATCCGAAAGTATTGACTGGCTGAGCGGGAAATGGTATATCCCTCTGGATTGCACAACAGAGGAGGTTTCCGATCCGTATATGATCCAGTCTGGATGAGCCTTATGATGCTCATCATACAGTCGCTCCGTATAGTTATAACCAATCAGTTTTATCTTATCGGCACATGCCTGTGTATTCTCCCATGCCATATAATTGGAGCAAAGCGTAGCAGGCGCATGTTTATAGATATCATATTTTTCTACAAGCTCCATAAGATGAAGCATTGTATCCATGCCATCCTTTGAGGCATGTGTATCATATATCTCATTTCCCACAGACCACATAATAACGCTCGGATGATTCCTGTCTCTTTCAATCCAGGCTTTTACATCCTTTTCATGCCATTCGTCAAAAAAGCGTCCGTAGTCAAATGGATTTTTTTCTTTTTTCCAACAGTCAAATATCTCATCGAGAACCAGCATACCCAGCTCATCACATATATCCAGAAATCCCGGTGCGGGAGGATTATGTGCCACCCTGATCGCATTTGCTCCCATTTCCTTCATAAGCTTTATCTGCCGCCTTGCTGCATCCGGGTGAAATGCATGTCCCAAAGCGCCAAAATCATCATGAAGACATACACCTTTGAGTTTCGTATGCTCTCCGTTGATGTATAAGCCACTGTCGGAGGTAAATTCCAATTCTCTGAAACCTATATTTATATCATCACTGTCAGAAACTGTATCATCCTTATATAAAATGACTCTGAGCAAATAAAGGTAAGGTATCTTATCGGACCAAAGCCTCGGATCATCAATCAAAAGCTCAGATGTCCTGCTCTCTGCGATAAGCACTCCGCTATTATCGTACAATTCCAGTCCGATATCCGGATTGTGCCTGTCAATACTCTCTGGTTTATTTGCTCCAACAACGTATTCCGGGCAAGATTCTTTATCACAGATGACCGCGTCGACTTCAATTTTCCAATGATTGTCTTCTCTGCTTGTCCCTACCGCGATTCCATCAGGCAGTATGTACCTGTCCGGCATATCATACAGCAATACATTTCTTACTATTCCGGGACCGGCGTACCATCTGGAATTTGGATTTCTGTATACAATCCTTACAAGGATGAGATCATCCTCCGAAGATATGTACGGGGTCACGTCTACCCAAAATGAAGTATATCCGTCAGGCCAGTCGCATATATCCGTCCCGTTTATCCAAACGGAAGCATCCATATATACCCCTTCGAAATACAGGATATAGTTTCTGTCTTCTTCCGGTGTGAAGCCTATTTTCTTTGCATACCAGAATACTTTATCTCTATAAAACTCGTCTGTATCATGTATCGCCGCATCATGTGGCACATTGACACATTCAAAATCTGCCCCTATCGTTTCAGGACAATTAAGGGCATCTTTTGAATACTCCAATGCTTTATAAAACCAGTTTTTATTAAAATCCGATCTGTTTCTCACAACCTTCTCTTTAAATAGAGCGCTCCACCACAGATGGAGCGCCCATATTATAGTTCACTTCAAATCACTATTAATCATTTAATTAGTCAAGGCTTGTAGCACTACCGTAAGCAGCTTCCCAAGCTGTTGTACGCTCGTCTATAATAGCCTGTCCGCCTGCTGAAAGGTAATCAGCCATAGCGTTATCCCATGTTGTATCAAAAGCATCTGCTGCTGCAACTACTGCTGTGTCGTATACTTCATCTCTCTTAGATGCAAGAGCTTCACCCATACCGTCTTCAGCTGTGATCTGAGCAACCTTAACGTTCTTCTCGTATCTGGGATTTGTCATAGAAAGCTTAATTGCTGTCTCAACATCCGCAGAATCTACACTTGCATAGCTGTGAGCCATTGAAAGCTCAGTGAGCTTGTCATCTGCAAAATGAAGACCGTTACATGTGATTGTGTAGTCAATATTCTGACCTGAGTTCATGATAGCATCGCCTTCTGCTGCGATTATCTCTATAGCCCCGTCATCAAGTACGTTGTGTGTAACACCTTCGTCACCGATCTGGAGATACTGGATATGCTCAGGATCTGAGATCCAGTCTAAGTAAAGCATAGAAGCAAGAGGCTCATCATTTGTGCTCGGGAAGAAGATCTTTCTGTCGCCAGCTTCTGAGATACCGAACTTAAGTGTCTTGCCTGCCTTGTTCTCGAAGCAGTCAACTGCAACGTACTTAGCATTGTCGCCTACAAGTCTCTTAAGGTTAGCCTGGATGGAATCATCACCGTTTCTGAAAGGATAATCCCAGTTGTGCTGGAATGCACCAACGTAACCAGCCTTCATCATATCGTCTTCTGTAGCATCGCCTGATCCGTACAGAGCGAAATCTTTCCAAAGAAGACCTTCGTTATACCACTTGTTAAGTGTTCTGATAGCTTCCTTTGTTCCGTTTTCTGTGAGCTTTCTGTCATCAAATCCGTTTACGTAGAACTCTTTGTCTGTTATAGCGGGATCGATCTCAGACTCGATAAGGAGAGCTGCTCTCCAGCCTACATCGTAAGAAACTGAGAAAGGAACCATCTTCTTAGCGTCTTTGCCAAGGAGTGTATCTGCGTTATCTCTGAATGCACAGATCATGTCGTAGAACTCAGCCTTGTTTGTAGGAGCCTTCATGTTGAGGGCATCAAGCCAATCCTGACGAACGAATGTAAGGATACGTCTGGGGTTAGCACGCTTACCCTCTATAGCCCAAAGTGTTCCGTCATTGATATCCTGATCCCAGTAGATGTTTGACTCACCGAGCCAGTTCCAAAGGTTCTGTGTATCAGCCTTGTAGTTATCAACATATTCCTTAAGATCAAGAACACCGCCCATGTTAGCGTATGTCTGAATTGTAGGATAAGAATATGTTACGCAGATATCAGGTGCTGTGCCTGCGGCGAGGAGATTGTTGATCTCATCAACCTCTGTCCAACGAGGTACTGCTACGAACTCAACTTCTACGTTGTGATCCTCGAGCATACCCTTCTTGATATACTCTGTATACATGTTGTTTGTAGGATCTGATCCGCCGTCATTTCCACGGTCATAAACTTCAACTGTGATGTGTCTTGTCTCTGCGAACTTACCGTCTGTAAGCTCTGAAACCTCTGCAGGCTCCTCTGTTGCAGTATCATCTGCAGGCTCAGCCACTGTAGTTGTGTCTGTAGCAGGTGTATCTGTTGCAGGTGCCTCAGTTGTCTGTTCTCCGCATGCAGCCATAGACATTACCATGGTAGATGCAAGAAGTACGGATAAAACTTTTTTCTTCATTTTTTACCTCCCTATAAATTTGCAAAAAATTGATATATGAATAACGGTCCGCGCCGTGTATTCCAAGGTTACTCTTTTACCGCTCCAAGTGTTACACCGTGTATGAAGTACTTCTGAAGGAACGGGTAGATGCAGAGGATTGGTATCGTAGAGAACATAACGATCGCCGCCTTAAGCGACTCTGACAATCCGGGAGTTGAGAAGCCTTCCTGTGTGGCAACCTCAACCGAGTTGATGTTGTTGAGGATGTTGTACAAAAGCAACTGCAACGGATAGAAATCCTTGTTCTTCATGTACATCAACGCATCCGAATAACCGTTCCATCTTCCTACGGCATAAAACAATGCCAATGTAGCCAAAACAGGCTTTGAAAGCGGAAGATATATACTTAACAATATCTTGAAGAATGATGCTCCGTCTATTTCAGCCGATTCTCTCAAAGAATCCGGTATTCCATAAAAGAAGCTTCTCATAATGATCATGTTGTAAACGCTTAAGCAGCTCGGTATGATCAGTACAAGCGGGTTATCTAAGAGATTTAACTCTTTCATGAGCAGGTAGTTCGGTATCGTTCCTGCGTTGAAGAACATCGTTATCGTTATGATGATGTTGAATACGCCTCTGCCCTTAAGCTTCTCAAATATAAGCGGATATGCACAGAGCGTTGTCATCGTGAGTGATACAAACGTACATATAACAGTCAATAACGCAGTCCAGATAAATGCTCTTATATATTTGGGGTCACCCAGAACCGTAGAGTATGCACCGAAATTCAACCCCTTGGGTATGAGATATACCTCATGCTTTACCAAGAAATCCGTTCCTGAAAGAGATCTGGCGAGCAGATTGATCATAGGGATCAGGCACAAGGCACTTATGAGAATACATATTATGACAAATACCATGTCCACTCTCTTGGTGGTTTTCGATTTTATGGTTCTTGAGATTTCTTCAGCCCCGTCTTTTTCTTTTGCTTTTCTCTTGTCTATCTTAACGTCTTTAGCCACGAATCTCACCTCCTACCATATTCCGCGTTCGCCAAGTCGACGCGCAAGCCAGTTTGCGAACAGCAGGAAGAATACGCCTACAACAGACTGGAACAATCCTACCGCCGTTGTCAGTGAGAACTGCAAACCTTTGATACCGTGTTTATAAACAAATGTAGATATAACCTCTGCATACTTCATAACAAGGTTGTTTTGTAATGCAAAAGGTCTGTCAAAACTTGAGCCAAGGATATTTCCGAGAGCCATAACCAGCAGGGTTACTATAGTGCCTCTGATGCCCGGCAGTGTAATATGCCACATCTTCTCGAATCTGTTGGCTCCGTCAACCGAAGCCGCTTCATAAAGCTCAGGTGATATACCCGCTATAGCGGCGAGATAAACGATTGAATTCCAACCAAAGCTTTGCCATACACCAAGGAAGATATATGTTCCAACCCATTTTACCGGATCGTTCAGGAAAGGAACCGCTTCACCGCCAAGTCTCTCGATAAACATGTTTACCAAACCGTTGGTTGGTGTGAAAAGCTGTATAGCCAAACCATAAATTATAACCCATGAAAGAAAGTGAGGCATATAAGCAATGGTCTGAACAGTCTTTTTGAATCTCTTAAACGGCAATTCATTAAGAATAAGTGCAAATATGATCGGGATCGGGAATCCGATACACAAATCCAGCAAATTAAGCACTACTGTGTTTCTTAATGCATTCTTGAAGTCATTGTTGTTGAATGCCTGTATAAAATACTGCATTCCGTGATTAGCCGCCCATGGCATCTCTCCGACTTTCTTTACAATACTGTACTTCTTGAAAGCTATAAGTATATACTTCATCGGTACATACTTAAAAACGAGAAGATAAACCATAGGAAGTAACAGCAGCAAATACAACTGCCAGTATCTCTTTATGTATATTTTCCAGTTTGTCTTCTGTTTCGGTGCTTTTACTTTACTTTTTGAAGCTTTTTCACCGGCGCTCATCTGACACCTCCGTTAATATCTGCTTTACTAGTATACAAGTATATTAGCATATCGCGTTTGCTTTGTCTAAACGTAAAAAACAACCAAATTGATATATACAATTTGGTTGTTTTGCACAAATAAGATTATTTAGTTTAACGTTTAATTGTTAATCTTTGAAATACTGCGGGTATGCCGCTCTTATCTCAGCCTCGTCGATATGGTATCTTGAAAGATGTTTTTCAACTAACATACTGCAGCTTTCCTTATCCTTCTTCTTTATAGATTCGAGCATCTGTCTGTGATCACCGACTATCTTTGTATCCTTGACAGTCTTCATAGAAAGAGTCCTTACTCTGTCAAAATGAAGCATTATGTTTGAACGCATGGCATGAAGTGTTTCCTTTTTCGCCGCAGAATATATCAGCTTATGGAATTCGTCATCGAGAAGATATATCTTGTCTGTCGCCTGAGTCTGAAGATAAAACTCCTGCAGTGCCACATTCTCTTCAAGTCTGTCGATATCTGCCTGTGTAGCAAGATCACATGCTTCCTCAATGACTGCTATATCGAGCGTTTTCCTTAAAAACCTGGCCTCTTCAACAAATGTCGAATCAATGAGTGCCACATAGCTTCCCCTCTGGGGATAGATTTCTATGACAGCCGCCTTGCTTAGCTCCTGTATCGCTTCTCTTACAGGTGTTCTGCTTACACCTAAAAATCCCGCAATCTCGTTTTCACTGATACCGGTTCCCGGTTCAAGATCAAGAGAAACGATGTTTTCCCTGATGGCTCTTAATGCATAGTCTCTTGCTGTCTCTGTAGGTAGCTTTGCAATCTCTTTCATTTTAAGTTCCCCCGTTTTGTCCTTGTATACTAGTGTCCCTAAATAACTAGTATACAAGTTTCTGTGAGTATTATAAATGCTGACAGGTCATTTGTAAAGCATCATATTAAACGTTTTCTTTTCAGATATCACCTTGTTGTAAGCTTTATAATTTGATAAAATTATTAAGTGACATATCTTTTGTTCATGAGGCATAGTACAGGAATGAGGAAACGTATCGGATTGATAATTGGCGAGACCGCCAACGAATACTGCATGACGTTGATTGACAGCATCTACAAGGAAGTCCTTGAACTGGATTACGATATTTTTGTCTTTGTCAACTATGGCATATATGATCACAACATAGCTCTTTACGGAGAAGGAGAATCTTCTGTCTACAAGATCCCCGTCCCCGATTCTTTTGACGGCTTCATAATCGATGAAACGCTTTTTAATATAGATAAGATGGGTGAAACAGTGTATGACTATTTCACCAAGAACGTCAAGTGTCCCATCGTCTATCTCAAAAAGAGAACAGAACGCTTCTACGACATGCTCCTTGCCGACAGGCAGGCCATTAAAGACATCACCAATCATTTCATAAAAGATCACGGCTTTACAAACATCTGTCACATGACGGGCAGATGGGAGCTTCAGGATGCCCGCGACAGATTCCGCGGATATGAGGAAGCAATGTCAGAAGCCGGCCTTGATGTCACCGATGACATGATATTCTACGGAGATTACTGGTATAACAAAGGAGCTGAAGCGGTCGATTTCTTTACTCACGGCGGCAGTGATCTTCCGCAGGCGATAGTCTGTGCAAATGATTACATGGCTCTTGCAATATGCAAAGAGCTTACAAAAAGAGGTATACGCGTTCCCGAAGATGTCTGCGTCTCTGGCTATGACAATGAGGAGAGCGGTCAGCACAGCGATATCCCGATAACGACATTTGACGGGAATATTCCGGAGTTTGGCCGCATGGCTGTTTTGACACTGCATGCGGCGATAAACGGAGAATGTCCTCCGAAGGAGACCTTTGTTCCGAGCAAGATGATCCTAAGAAACAGCTGCGGATGCCGTATATGTACCGTAAAGGATAAGGTACATTTTGACGTTCAGAGACTGAATCAGAAATATCAGGGACTGGATATGGTCGTTTATATGTACAACGGCTTCCAGATGTCTCTAGATATAGAGGATATCTTCTCAAACGCAGATGCATACTTCAAGCACAATGAAGCTTCTTATTCATATATCTGTCTTTGTGAAGATGCTCTAAATGCCACAAAGCGTTCGGTTGAACAGACCAACGAATATACCGACAAAATGATCCTAAAGAGGATATTTTTCAGGGATGAGAACAACTGCTACGAATCACCGGATCTATCCTTCTCAAGAAGAGATCTTCTTCCAGTGCAGTTTTTTGATACGGAAACACCTCATATATACTATGTGCATCCTATACATTCGCAGAACAAATGCTATGGATACATGATGTCCGTATATCCTGAAAATTCTGGTCCCAACAACTATACTCAGGCTTATCTTTCGGCACTCGGAAACGCTCTTGATGAGTACAACGTGCATAATGAATATATGAACATGGAAGAGATCAAATCCATGTATCTTACCGATTCACTGACGGGAATATGCAACCGAAGAGGATTTGAGCAGAACATGAACATGATCCTTGACAGATCTAACAGACGTGAGATCTATCTGAGTGTTGCCAGCATAGATATGGATGGTCTCAAATACATCAATGATACATTCGGACATGAAGCCGGAGACAAGTGTCTAAAGGCCATGGGACGGGCTCTTGCATCGGTGATCACTCCCGATGAAGTTGCAGCAAGGTACGGCGGTGACGAATTTGCTGTAATACTCGCATCAAAGAATCCCGACAGGCATCTTACTTTCGAAACAGATCTTATGAGAGCGATAGAAAAAGAAAATGCCGGCCTGGATGCGCCATATACGCTCCATGCCAGCATAGGTCTTGTTCATGTAGGTACGGGAAGCTATCCCACCCTTGCCCCTTATATACAGCGTGCCGATAAGCTCATGTACGATAACAAGGCAAGATACAAGGAAAGCCTTAAAAGAAATTAATATCTATTTTTCCAGAATGTATCCGTCAAACGAAAAATTCTCGATTTCCTTTGTTTCAAGGTCATATGTCATATTTAAACGGGTCACGAAGAAATCTCTTTCTTCGTCGATCCGTATTTTTTCTCTTCCTTTAAGATCAAGCTCATTAGAATTTGTCTTGTAATTCTCATCTATCCAGTTTATGAGTTCACTCATATCAACAATATAGTACTGTTTTTCTTCACTCTTATCCATGGTCATGATCTTATATTCATATGTTGAAAGACCCGACCTGTCATCCGTTGAAGAAGCAGAAATTAGTCTGCTGTATTCGGATACGTCTATCGAGATATTTCTTTCATTGTAATACGGATATATCCTGTTGGAATGCCATTCGTCATACTCGCTGTATTCCTTAATCTCCTCGATCTGAGCATATGTGAATCTCTTTTCAAGAGCGTTCTTTCCCTTGTATCCGACTCTGTCTATTGCTCTGTATGCGCTCTTTATCGAAGATTTATTCTTATCTGTAAGCTTTTCGTTTTCCATCAGGTCTTCGATCCTTTTTGCCTGCGATCTTATTACCACATCGTCATAAGATGTTCCCGGCATGATGACAGCCAGAAATGATACTGCCATGAGCACAAACAGTATCCATGAGATCGCATGCTTCTTTCCTCTGTGATGGATCGCATACAGGATAAAATATATGATCTCGACTATGATCAGGACAACCGCGCTGTATCTGGATATCGTAAATCCGTAATCCTTTATTCTTATTCCTATGCTCCAGCACTGAAGAACGACAAACGGAATGAAAGCATACGGAAGAAAAACGGCCATTCTTGAAAAGTTCTTTTGCTGCTTTTGTATTTCGCCCTCCCCTTCCCTGTCTGTAAGTGCATGTACCATGGTCCAGATGGGCATGCCTATAGTAAACAGAAATGCCAGTATGTCAAATACCTGGTTCGACGGAACGGTATCGGTCACAAATATCTTAACTATGTATATATAGATTATCGCAAATGCTATCAGAAGCATCGGCTGAAGCACGTACAGGATACAGAGTCTTGCGAATTTTCCCGCACGTTCATTCTTCCCGGATATAGCCTTTATGCACATAGGTGTATAGATACCGCCCGCAAGGAAAAGCTCCAGCTGCCATACAAAATCATCCGTATCATATATGAGTTCATTAAATATGAATACGATTATACCGAGGCCTATCGCAAAAAGACTGTATACCACAGAAGCCTTTAAGAGTTCCAGAAAAGCTCCAGTACAATAAACCTCGAAATCCTTTTCAAGCCTTTTAAACATGTGATACACGGCAATTCCTGTCATAACTACACCGTATACAAACAGTATCCTGCCGGTTATTTCTGCGACAGTGTCTTTTAAAGTGCCAAAAAGCATCACATCCTCATAAGACAGGATGTACACAAATACAAAGGAAATGCCTGCAGAGATGACATATCCCGGTATCCTGATCCTTAGCTTGTTTTTGAATACCTCCTCATACATGATCGTCTGAAATGAGAGTATCAGAAAGAAGCCTATGATTCGAACTACCTCTTCCTCATAGTCATCGGCGATCACGTTGTCTCCTGCAAGTATCGCTCCAAGAAACGCAGCTATAATGATCGCGATCATTGTTGCCGGGTAATCCTTGAAGACTTCATATATACGTTCTCCGAGTCTTGACAGCGCATGCAGTATGCGATTTTGCTTTTTAGATGTTTTGATATCCTGTGTATCCATAACTCTCCCTATTTATCCTCTTCATTAACCTTTTCGTCTTCCTTTACATCTTTGCCGTTAAGTTTTGCCATCTCGTCATCATATTCTTTCTTAAGTCGGATGAACGAGTCTTTGTCTCCGCCGGCATTGTCGGTATGAAAGACTTTTGCGAGCTGTTTATATCTGGCTGTCAGTTCTTCCTTGTCACTGCAGCCGTTAAAATACACCGATCTTAATTCTTCCCTTACATACTCCGGATCAAAGACACTTTTAAGCTTGGGATAAACTCTTAACATGTCATTATACTCATAAAATGTCATCTTTTCTGCAGGTATCTTCTTAAGCTGCTTGAAACGTCTGTAGTCATTTCCGCTTTCCAGAGTCTCTGTTATCATTTTCTTGTCTTTTAATGAAACAGAATCAATAAGACCGTCAAGATCACGCATCATGTTCATGTAATGCTCTCTGGCAAGAGTAAGTTCATTGGCAAGTCTTGAATATCTTTCCTGTCGCTTTTCATCTTTTTTTCTGTCCATGATTATCCACAAAACAGCCGATACTATCGCAAGCAGTATACCTATGATCCACTTTAAGACTACGTGCATGTAGAGGTAATTAGCCCATATGCAGCCGAATATCCACTCAAGCGTTATAAGGGCGGCTATTCCAACCAGTATGCCCGAGATAAATCCGGTGGTCGAATTTCCCATATCCCTGATCTTTGCAATGCTTCTCTTTCTTACAGACCACAAAGTATAAATTATCATACATATCAGTACTATGGTCACAGAGATCGCTCCAAACAGTGATCCGGCTTTAAGCTTAAGTATCTTGAATGCACTTTCTCCGACGATCGCACAGCTTAGCATTATAAGACCGACATTTGTCTTGTGATATCTGGATAACAATCCCGTTATGATCTCTGAAATGAGAAGACATACCAAAACTATGACTAGCCACGGCCATTGGGGATGTGAACCTACAAATACATCATTTGCAAAATAAAGAGCTATGATAAGCGCAGCCGTACCGATATATGCCGATGATCTGAATGTTGTATAAAGTTCGGCTATTATCACATATACCGCTATGATTACTACCATTGATATGATCATAACAAGTGTTGGATTCATCTTTTTTCTCCTTTAAAACAAATAGTACTTTCAAATGCTATTATATGTTATAATCTGCTTATGCATAAATTAGATTTTCACGCTGATGATTACGGCGTTTCAATAAATAACTCCAAAAGAATAATCGAGCTTATAAGATCCGGCAGAGCTGACAGCATAAGCTTTATTCCCAACATGGGCTGCTTTAATGAATGCATGGCTCTGTTTAAGGATAACTGGGATGCTTTTGAAAAAAAGCCCCTCATATCCATACATTTAAACCTTATCGACGGTTATAAGCTTTCTTCAAAAAACTCCCGTGAGATACAAAACAATACCTGGTTTGATCATTTCATCAGATCTCTAATACCCGGCTCTAAGAAAAAAGCTCTTAGGGAATACTTTGTATCTGAGATCTCCATGCAGATAAAGACTGTATACGATCAGATATGCACCCTCAAGAACAGTGACGGCAATCCAGTTTCACTTCGTATCGACAGCCATGTGCATACTCATTCGATCCCGTTAGTCTTTGATTCGCTTATAGAGGCTCTTAAAAATCTCGATCTTTTAGAAAAAACGGAATACATACGAAATCCCAGAGAGCCTTTTTTAATGTTCTTTACAACAAAAGGAGTCATATCCAAGGTTCCTTTTATCAACATCATCAAAAACATCATTCTTAATGTTCTTGGTATATCGGTCAATAAGAAGCTTAACAGACTGGGCATATCATCAGGTATAATGTGGGGACTTATGATGAGCGGAAATATGGATGTTGACCGCGTTAATGCCCTGCTGCCAAAGATGAACAGTCTTGCCCTTAAAAAGGATCTTCATCTTGAGATACTCTGCCATCCCGGTATCGTACTTGAAGATGAAAAAAGGCCCGAATACGGAAAGGACGACCTAGTCGCTTTCTTTTCAAAAAAACGTGATGTTGAATACGATATGCTCATTAATCACATATCCGTCTAGACTTCCTTTGTCCTTCTTCTATCTATTATATTTAACAGTACTATGCCGATCACAGCTATCAATGTTATGATAGCCCCTTCTGCCATGCCTTCAGGATGATAGCTCATCTCGATTACAGCATTTTTATCAACGTCTTTAAGCGGTATGAACATGAATGCTTCATATACACATTCAGGCTCAATCTTTTTACCGTTCACCTTGACTTTCCATCCCTTTTCATAAGGAAATGTCGTCAGTACACCGCCTTCACCCGTATTTTCAATACCCTCAGGCAGTCTTATCTCAAATCTTGAAGATGAGTGTCTGATCACTTCACAGTCTCTAATGCTCGCTTCTTCATAGCTTTCCTTTAAAGCCTCTGTATCCTCGCTCACAATACAAGCTGTTCCAAATCTGGCATCTTCCGAATCAGATCTTACATATATGTCAAACAGTTCACCTTTTTTGTGATATCCGAGATTTAGAATCTTATATGAACCGCTGTTGCCGTAACCAGATATCTGTCTGTCCTCTTCATAAATGACAAGATTCTGAGAGTACTCCTGTATATCATCGATATAAAGATAAACATATCCGTCACAGGCTGCCTTGCACATATGGCACATATAAGGCAGATCATCCTTTACAAACATCTGACTCCAGAATATATCGTTTAAAAAGATATGATTCTCTTTAGCGTTTATATCGTTATAGATCTTCTCCTGCAGATCAAAAGCGCGAAGACCACTGTCTGAAGGCTTTTTATCTGTCAGGCATGCCGCACTCAGCGCATACGGATTTTTGTATACTCCCCCGCCAAGATCTGATAACTTCTCATAACCGTCTCTGTATCCGTCCGCTCCTACAAGGTATTTAATCGCAAGCAGTGAATCAGAGGTAAATGTATTGTCATGACCAAAATCCGTGTATAATCCGTCGTCATTATACCCGAGTTTTTGCAGGAAGTATCGTGTATAAAGAAGTCCTGCCGAACTGTAATGGGTTACACCGTTATAGTTATACATCATGTCGTCATTCTGCTCTCTTGCAGACATGTTCTCCATGTGATAGAAACTCTTATCCTCTTTTGCTATCTCGACTGCTTTTTTCGTTGTTCCTATGATGTTTTCATACTCAGCCTGTCCGAGCATGTTTATGGAAGTCTGTATCTTATAGATATAGACACTGTTTACCATAAGCTCTAAAACCTGTACGCAGATAAGGATAACAAGAAGCGCCTTGGCTATATTCTCGGTAATGTCGGTTCTGTGAAATCTTCCCCTGGTCGTCAGTATCACATACAAAAGGAGCATGATGGCTATCGCGCCTATAAGAAGTGAATTCGTCACTATGAAGCGGGTGTTTATACAGTAGTGACGGCTCGTAAGCGAAAATACAAATAACGCTATCGTTGCAGCTGCAACTAAAAATACTCTTTTTATATCCACGCCGTCCAGTCTGTTAAAGCATCTGCATGCACATATGAGACAAATAAAAACGTACATATAGGCTTCTCTGTACGGATAGCCTGAAGGTTCCATTCCCGCATGCCAGATCAGATTGATCCTGTCAAATGCAAAGGACATTATAAAGACTGCCACCATGCATATCATGCAGAGCTTTTCAACGATCTTTATGTTGCTGTTCATAAGATACAGCAAAACAAGAAATACAATTAGTACTCCCGCATATATGAGCGGTGTCCCGAATATGGCCTCGATGGGTTCGTAAGCCAGAAACCACATTTTTACAAATATGCCGTTAAGGTTAAGATTTCCCTTTGTCGTTTCAAGCCCGAGAATAAAAATGTCTTTGGGACTGCCGATAAGTTCAAGAGCAGTCGGCAGGATTATCACCGCATCAAGACATACTGCCCAGAATGAACACAGGGCAACTCTTATTAGCTTTCCGCTTAAACCTTTTGGATCAGTTATGAGCCTGTATGCTGTCCACATGACTATGAATATGCATACCATGAATGCCATGTAGTAATTGCACCACAGCATCAGGGCAAGTACTATGATATAGCCTGTCTTGGCCTTCTTTTCTATCAGTCTGTCAAGCATCAGAATGACGAGCGGCATGAGAGCAAATACATCCAGCCACATGGGATTTACGCTGTTGCTTATCATGTATGCACAGTATGTATAGCTTAATGCAAAGATCATTGTCTTTGGATGAACATCGACATTTTTAAGATGATCTTTCTCTGTTATGTAATGAGATAAAAACAGATCGCAGCTGCCCGCAGACAGTGTGAGCTTTAACCCTATCATCAGAGTTATTGCCATTGGGATCTTTGTTTCATCAAAGAATCTTAAGATAACAAGAAACGGGCTTGAAAGATAATACGTGAAAAAGCCTACCGCTGCGGAACCAAGTGCTATGGCAGGCGAATAGATGATATTGTTTTCGCCGGATAAAATGGTCTTATAATATGAATAAAAATCGGCGTACTGACGCTTCATGTCATATATTAGCCATGTCTTGTCACCGAACGGAGTGATATTGCATGCAATTACAAAGACGCAAAAGAGACAGCCCGCAAAAACAGCTGTCATTAACGCATGTATATATGTATTGTTCAACATATCACGCAGTCTTTTGTCCATACATATAATCATACCACTTATGTCAACTCAATACCATGCATATATTTTAGATTTTGTCTTGAACTGAACGATATTTTTCTTTAAAATTATTACTATGAAAAAAAGAGTTGCATTGTTCGCAAACGGCTGGACATCCGAAAATCTTGTTAATTTCATAAACGGGCTCACGGGTGATCTTAAAAAGGATTATTGTGACGTCTATCTATTTACCTGTTACAGTTCCTACGGTATGGAACCGTCAGAGCGTAAAGCAGAATCCATGATCTATGCCCTTCCGAAGCTTGATTCATTCGATGCCGCTGTCATATTCGGTCCGGGATTAAATTTTACCGATGATATCGAAATGATATTTTCTTCGATCGAGGAAGCCAAAATACCGGCCATCAGCATCGGTCTGCCTCACGACTCATTTACCTGCATAAGCGTGGATAACCATCCGGGAATGTATGATCTGTGCAAGCATATGATCGAGATTCACGAAGCAAGAGATTTTGCGTATATCGCCGGTTCTTTAGAAAATGCGGATTCAAATCAGCGCCTTTCTATACTTCGCGAATGCATGAGTGATCACGGTCTTGATCCTGACAGCATAGATATCCATTACACTAACTGGGAAGTCGGTACCTGCAAAGCCGAGATAGACAAGATAATAGCTTCAGGACACTTGCCCGATGCCATAGTATGTGCCAATGATCAGCTTGCGATGCATTCGATCGTAACACTTAAGGAAGGCGGAATAACTGTTCCTGATCAGGTTATCGTTTCCGGATTTGACAATCTTGCTGAGGGAGAGAATTTCTATCCTGCCATCACTACCGTGGATCAGTGCTACGAAAGAGTGGGAAAACAGGCTGCATTAAGACTTTCAGCCATCCTTGAAGGAGATAACAGCATACATACGGATCTTACTGACAGTTCCTTTGTTCCAAAGGAAAGCTGCGGCTGCAATGATTTTGACGGTGATATGGCAAGACGCCACTATGCATACCTTCGTCCGTATTCTATTCAGAAAAACTACGGCATAACAGGCAGACTGTTCTCTCTTGAACAGGCGATCTTAAAATCCCAGAGCTACGACGAGCTGTCAAACAACCTTAAACATATATTCAATAACAGCAACGGTTCTGAGGGCGACACATTTTACATCATGCTCGATCCCGCATTTGAAGATATCGGAAATGATATCCCTCTTCCCTCATATATATACGGTGATGTATTCGATGTGACGGTCGGAAAGTTTAAATCGGTCCCGACAAAGGCTCAAAGAGTATTGCGAAAAGATATCTTACCTGAAAGCGATATCATTCCCGAAAACTGTCTCTTTACCATGATACCTCTGTACTACGAGACTTTCCTTTGCGGTTATATCGTTTTCGGAGATGCCTTGGCTTCCATATCAGCCATGGATCTGTATCTTTTCAACAACAGGATAAACCGTATCCTCATGTTCCTTAAGAGAAACGTACAGCTTAAAGAGCTTAATATCAAGCTTTCGGAACTCATGGATCAGGATGCTCTTACAAGAGTAAAGAACCGTACGGCATACGAAAAATACTTAAAGAATCTTGAAGCAGACTTCATAGAAGGCGAGAACAAGCCGTTTGCTGTTATATATTTTGACATAAACAATCTTAAGATAATAAATGACATGTACGGACACGAGAAAGGCGATGCGTACATAAAGAATTCCTGCAGACTGATATGCAATACATTCAAGCACAGTCCCGTATTCAGGATCGGCGGCGATGAATTTGTTTCAATAGTTCAAAACGACGACTATGACAACAGACATGAGCTGCTTGCAGGCATGCGTGATCATATGAAAATACTTAAAGAAAAAGGTGATTCGGTTCCATTGACCGAGCGTATCTCGATAGCTTCAGGTATGGCGGAATACGACAGAACACTCGATGAGGACTTTGCTTCGATATTCAAGAGAGCCGATGAGCTGATGTATGAGAACAAATATAATATGAAAAACCCGGGTTGATCCCCGGGTTTTCTTAACTTATTCAGCTATCTGACTGTAAAGAGAAGGTCGTCTGTCCCTGAAAAGTCCCCAGGATAGTCTGTCTTCATCATATTTATCCAGATCAAAATCAGAATACAGGATCTCTTCCATGTCCCTGCTGCCGTCAGCGATGATCTCACCAGTGTTATCGGTTATAAACGAGCTGCCGTAAAACTTGAGTGATGATTCCTGGCCGCCGTTTTCCTTGCATGGAGACACGTTCTCAAGACCGATGCGGTTTGCAGCTATCACAGGCATCAGGTTTGCGGCTGCATGTCCCTGCATTACTCTTCTCCAGTGCCTGCTCGAGTCCACATCAAGTATTGGTTCGCTTCCTATCGCTGTAGGATAGAGTAACATCTCTGCACCCATAAGTGCCATGCTCCTTGCTGTTTCGGGGAACCACTGATCCCAGCAGATGCCTACTCCGATCTTTCCGTATCTGGTATCCCATACTTTAAAACCTGTATTTCCTGGGGTAAAGTAGAACTTCTCCTGATAGAAATGATCATCCGGGATATGAGTTTTTCTGTATTTACCAAGAATGCTTCCGTCTGCGTCAATCATTACTACTGTGTTATAAAGGCTGTTGCCGTCTCTCTCATAAATGCTCAGCGGAAGAACTACACCACGTTCCTTTGCAACAGGCGCCAGAGCCTTAACGGCATCATTCTGATCAACGGTCTTTGCAAATTCATAGTACTCATATCTTCTCTCCTGACAGAAATACTGTCTTTCAAACAGTTCCGGAAGAAGTATGATATTGGCACCGTTATCTGCGGCCTCTTTTATCAGCTTTTTTGCTTTTTCAATATTTTCGTCTACAACTGTTGAGCAGCTCATCTGAACTGCTGCGACCTTAACATCTCTCATCGTTTCTCCAGGGTATCTGCTGCGTTATGCAGTGAATGTTTCCTCCGCCCTTTAATATATCCATGGCATATATTCCGATCACTTCCCTGTCGGGGAAGCATTCAGCCAATATATCAAGAGCTTTTCTGTCATTTATATCTCCAAACTGCGGAACCAGGACATTATCGTTTGATATATAGAAATTAACATAGCTGGCAGCGAGTCTCTCACCTGCTTCTCTTTCATCCTCGCCCTCTTCAAAGACAAAGTTTAAAAGATCAGCCTCATCTATGCATACAGGCCTTGACGGGATGGGCAGCTTGTGTATCTTTATTCTCCTGCCTTTTGCATCCGTTTCTTTTGAAAGTATATCAAACGCCAGCCTGCTGTTTTCATACTGGGGATCATCCTTATCATCAGTCCATGCAAGCACTACCTCGCTGGGTGAGACAAAGCAGCAGAAATTGTCTACATGACCGTTTGTCTCATCATTGTATATGCCAAAGGGTAGCCATATGATCTTTTCTACTCCCAGATATCTTTTAAGTTCATTTTCTATGTCAAGTTTTGACATACGGGGATTTCTTCCGGGACTTAACAGGCACTCTTCAGTTGTTATCAGCGTACCCTCTCCGTCAACATGAATGGAACCGCCCTCCAAAACAAAATGACCGGCATCATATATGTCAGCATCGACTGTTTCTGATATAAGTGAAGCCAGCTTCTGATCCTTGTCCCAGCTTGCATAAAGCCCGTCGTAAGCTCCGCCCCATGCATTGAACTGCCAGTCTATTCCCCGAAGATTATGCTTATTATCAACAACAAATGTTGCTCCGCTGTCTCTTGCCCAGGCATCATCGCTCTCAGCCTTTATAAGATGTATCCTTCCAGAGTCTTTGAGCATTATGCGTGCTCTGTCATACTCTTCTTTGCTTACTGCCATATATACATCTTCGGATCTGGCTATGACGGATGCTACTTCACAGAAAGCCTTTCTTGCATTCGATGCATCCTTTCCCCATGAGCCGGGGCGCTGCGGCCATATCATAAAGCATCCTAAATGTCTGTCATATTCAGCCGGCATATAAAAACCGTCATCAGACGGATAGCTGTTTAAAACCTTCATACTCAGCTTAACCTGTTCTTAAAATCCTCGTAACCGAATTCTTTTATTATCCTGCAGTCGCCATACATATCCATTGCAGCTATCGCAGGAAGAGGGATCCCGTTAAAAGTGTTGTTCTTTACCATGGAATAAATAGCCATATCTTCAAATACGAGTCTGTCGCCTATATTTATCTCATGGTCAAATGAATAATCACCTATCACATCACCCGCAAGACATGTATTGCAGGAAAGTCTGTAATCATACTTCTTTTCACCGGGCTCTCCGCTGTCTTTAAGCGGAGGTCTGTACGGCATCTCAAGGACATCCGGCATATGACATGCCGCGGACGTATCCAGTATGAGTATGGTCTTGTCATTCTTTACAATATCCAGAACGGTCGTGACATTATAGCCGGCATTTAGAGCTACAGCCTCTCCCGGTTCTAGATAAATCTCAAGATCATATGTGTCACGCATATGTTCAATGAGTCTTATAAGACGATCGATATCATAGCCTTCTCTTGTGATATGATGTCCGCCGCCCATATTTAACCACTTCATTTTATGAAGATGATCACCAAACTTTTCTTCAACGGCTTTAAGTGTTATCTCAAGATCATCCGAATCCTGTTCGCACAGTGTATGGAAATGAAGTCCGTCTATAAGAGAGATGATCTCATCATCCATATCGCATGCCCTTATTCCCATGCGTGATCCGCTTGCACAGGGATCGTAGATCTCATGATCCTTCTGCGTTGAACACTCGGGGTTTATCCTCACTCCGAGACTTGATCTTATCCCTGTCTTTTCCATTATCGAATCAGCTACAGGAGCATACTTTAAAAGCTGAGCTTTTGAATTGAAGATGATATGATCACATATCCTGCAAAGCTCCTCCATGTCCTGCTCCCTGTACGCAGGCGAATAAACATGGTTTTCTTTATGCATCATTTCATATCCGAGCCTGGCTTCAAAAAGACCGCTTGCAGTCGTACCGCTTATATATCTTCCTATCAGATCATACTCGCAGAATGCAGAGAAGCATTTCTGGGCGAGTAAAATCTTTGCACCGGTCTTATCCTGCACATGTCTTAATATCTTTAAGTTGTCTTCAAGCTTTCCCTCATCTATCACATAGCAGGGAGTGGGCAGTTCGTTTATCTTCATTATTTATCAGTCAACAAGTACGGGATTTTCAACGACCTTCCAGGGCAGTCCCCATTTGTTAAGTGCTTCCATATACGGATCGGGATCGAATTCCTCAACAGTATAAACACCGGGTCTGTTCCACAGTCCGGTAACGACCATCATTGTGCCGATCATTGCGGGAACACCGGTCGTATATGAGATAGCCTGTGACTCGACTTCCTTATAGCACTCCTGATGATCGCATACATTATAGATATATATGCTCTTTTGCTGTCCGCCCTTTATACCGGTATAAATGCATCCGATGTTTGTCTTTCCGACTGTTCTTGGTCCCAAAGACGCGGGATCCGGCAAAAGAGCCTTTAAGAACTGGATTGGCACGATCTTGTGACCCTCAAACTCTATGGGAGTAGTAGACAGCATGCCGACATTCTCAAGACACTTCATATGTGTCAGATAGCTCTGTCCGAATGTCATGAAGAAACGTATCCTCTTTACACCCGGAATGTTCTTTGCAAGTGATTCTATCTCCTCATGATGGAGAAGGTACATATCCTTCATACCGACTCCCTCAAAATCATATTCTCTCTTTATGGACATCGCAGGTATCTCGATCCAGTGTCCGTCCTCCCAGTATGAACCGGGAGCAGAGACCTCTCTTAAATTGATCTCGGGATTAAAGTTTGTTGCGAAAGGATATCCGTGATCACCGCCGTTGCAGTCGAGTATGTCTATCGTATGTATCTCGTCAAAATAATGCTTTAATGCATACGCAGTAAATACCGAAGTAACACCCGGGTCAAATCCCGTTCCGAGTATGCCCGTAATGCCGGCTTCCTTGAAGCGGTCCATATATGCCCACTGCCATGAGTAATCAAAGTATGCACTGAAGCCAAGCTCCTTGCATCTTTTTTCATAAACAGCTCTCCACTTCGGATCATTTGTATCCTCAGCTTCATAGTTGGCTGTATCTATATAAGGAACTTTGCATGCAACGCACGCATCCATTATCGTAAGATCCTGATAGGGAAGAGCCAGATTTAACACGGCATCGGGCTTGTAATCATTGATGAGTGCTATGACTTCATCTACCTTGTCTGCATCGACTTTTGCCGTTGATATCTTTGTCTTGGTTTTTGAAGAAAGCTTCTCCTTTAATGCGTCGCACTTTGAAACAGTACGGCTTGCGATCATTATCTCATCAAAGACCTCGCTGTTCTGACAGCATTTGTGAATAGCGACAGATGCAACACCGCCGCATCCTATAATAAGTACTCTAGCCATTATTTGTCCTCCTCCTCTTCAAGAAGATCTTCTACATACTTTGGAAGCATGAATGCACCTCTGTGCAGATTTACTGTATAATACCAGGTCTCTATATGTCTGTCCTTCCAGCGCTTTGCGTCCAGATCATCAAGCGGATGATACTTCTTTGACGCGAATCCGAACAACCAATATCCGGCAGGACATGTAGCGATATGTGCCTGGTATACACGGCTTACAGGGAAGCTCTTTACTACCTTTCTGTGCATGCTCCTGCAGGCTTCCTCATCCTCATCAAAGAACGGGCTGCCGTGCTGATATACCATGATACCATCATCCTTTAAAGCCTTATAGCAGCTTCCGTAGAATTCCTTTGTAAAGAGTCCTTCCTCGTGACCGAAAGGATCGGTAGAATCATTGACGATTATGTCATATTCGTTCTGAACGTTTCTTAAAAAATGAAGTCCTTCCATGTAATAGATATGTACTCTAGGATCACTCAGGCCCGCCGTCTGCTCCGGGAAGTATTCCTTGCATACCTCTACCATCATCTCGTCAGGCTCTACAAGATCGATGCACTCTATCTCCGGATACTTTGAAAAGCAGGTGGCAACGCCTCCGTCTCCTCCTCCGAATATCAAAACCTTTTTGACATTGGGATGGACCGCCATCGGTACATGAGTAACCATCTCATCATATATGAATTCATCAGCTTCCGAAAAGACTATCTCTCCGTCAGATATGAGCACCTTTCCAAACTCTGGCGTATCCATGACATCAAATCTCTGATAATCGCTCTGAGCAGAATACAGCTCCTTGTTTGTTCTTATCGAAAGCTTTACATTATTTGTATGACACTCCGAAAACCACAATTCCATTTTGAGTTCCCCCTTTTTTGTTATTTATCTGATCATGCCGTCCAAGACATTAAGATACTCTGCCTCAAGATCCTCCGTTCCCTGAAGAGAACATCCCTTCTCCTTGGCGTAGAGAATGTAATCAACTATATCCTCTGTTATGCGCTCTCCCGGAGCAAGTATCGGTATTCCCGGAGGATAGCACATGATGAACTCTGCGCATATGGAGCCTATGGATTCCTTTATCGGTACCGATTTCTTTGCGCTGTAGAACGCTGTCTGAGGTGATACCACCACTTCCGGCTGGATATAATCCCCTGAGATCGACGGAAGCTGTTCTCTTTCATACAGCCTCTTGATATCCGCCAGAGCATTTACCAGTCGCTCGATATCACGCATCCTGTCACCTATCGATATATATGCGAGGATATTTCCGATATCACCGAATTCTATCTGGATATCGTACTCATCTCTTAAAAGATCATATACTTCTATTCCGGTAAGACCTATCTCCTGTGTATATACAGAGAGTTTTGTAACATCGTATCCGCATACGCTCGTACCGTTTATGAGTTCCGTTCCGTATGCGTAGTATCCTCCGATGGCATTTATCTCGCTTCTTGCGTATTCCGCCATCTTTATTACCTTGTCAAAAGACTCTTTTCCTCTCAGAGCCAGATTTCTTCTGGAGATATCAAGGCTTGAGAGTAAAAGATATGATGCACTTGTTGTCTGAGTAAGGTTTACTATCTGTCTTACATAGTCGGCATTTACTCCGTTGTTTGTAAGAAGCAGAGAGCTCTGAGTCAGGCTTCCTCCGGATTTATGCATGGAGATCGCAGCCATATCCGCACCTGCTCTCATCGCATCTATCGGAAGACCTTCTCCAAAGTAAAGGTGGGTTCCGTGCGCCTCATCAACGAGCATCTTCATGCCATATTCATGAGCAAGCTCAGTAAGTTTCTTTAGATCCGAACATATGCCGTAGTAAGTCGGATTGTTTATGAGTACTGCCTTTGCGTGAGGATGTTTTTTTAGCGTCTCCTCCATGGCCTCTGATTCTATGCCCAGAGCTATCCCTATCCTTGGTTCTGTCTTAGGCTCAACATAAACAGGTATCGCACCGCATAAAACAAGAGCATTGATAGCGCTCTTGTGCACGTTTCTCGGAAGGATGATTTCCTCACCGGGTTTGCAGCAGGACAGTATCATGCTCTGAACAGCAGATGTCGTACCGCCTACCATTAGAAATGCATGTTCCGCACCGAATGCATCCGCCGTCAGTTCCTCTGCCTCCCTTATAACACTAACGGGATGACACAGATTATCGAGCGGTTTCATCGAATTGACATCCAGTCCGACGCATTTTTCCCCTAAAAGCTCAACAAGTTCCGGATTGCCTCTGCCTCTCTTGTGGCCCGGAACATCAAACGGCACAACTCTCTTCTTTTTAAATCTCTCGAGCGCCTCATATATCGGTGCTCTCTTCTGTCTCGAAATATCCATAACAAATAATTACCATAATAAATAGGTAGTGTCAATGTTAATCAAAAGCCAACAATTCCTTTACTTTTAAGCATTTTCATAGTATACTTTCTATTTGGTAAAAATCGCTTATAATATAAGCTTATTAATGATAAAAGAAAGGACAAACTTATCATGAGTGAACAAACAAAAACATCCGGTGGATGGCGCACCAACAAGTGGGTACGTGCAGCTATTCCCGCACTTTTGCTCCACTGCAGTATCGGTACCGTTTACTGCTGGTCAATCTTCAGCCAGGAGATCGCTGATTACATCGGATTCTCAAAGGGTGCAACAGAATGGGCATTCTCATTCGCGATATTCTTCCTCGGCATGTCAGCGGCATTCCTCGGAAACATCGTTGAGAAGGACATTCACAAATCTTCCCTTATCGCTACTATCTGCTTCTCGGTAGGTATGGCTCTCACAGGCTTCTTCATCTACTACGGAGGACAGCATACAGGAAGCGTTGTATCTTTGGTAGGTATATATATCAGCTACGGTTTCATCATGGGTGTAGGACTCGGAACAGGTTATCTTTCACCGGTCAAGACACTTATGCTCTGGTTCCAGGATCGTAAAGGTCTTGCTACAGGACTTGCAGTTGCAGGTTTTGGTGCAGCAAAGGCTATCGCAAGCCCCATAATGCAGAGCATGCTTGAGAATCTCGGCGAAGGCGGAATCTACAAGATGTTCATCATCCTTGCATGTGTATACTTCGTAATGATGTTCATCGGTCACCTTCTTCTTGCAAAGCCTGCCGACTGGGTAGAGCCTCAGGACAAGAATGCAAAGCCCAGCATCATGGAAGTTATCAAGACAAAGCCCATTACCAACTACATCGGAATCTGGGTAATGTTCTATATCAACATCACATGCGGTCTTGCTCTTATATCTCAGGAAAAGATGATCGTTAAGTGTGTAGGCCTTGCAGCTTACGTAGGAATCATCTCAACAATATCAGCCATCTTCAATGCAGGCGGCCGTCTCGGCTTCTCTTCATGGGCTGATACAATGAAAGACAGAAATACGATCTATAAGATGATCTTCATACTTTCAATAGTATTCACCGCGCTTGTAATGATCACAGGCGGTATCAAGAACGGCGAAGGCAACGGACTTCTGATCTTCCTCGTACTTGCACTTATCTTCATCGTAAATGCAGGCTACGGCGGCGGTTTCTCAAACGTTCCCACATTGCTTTCAGATCACTATGGAATGGGTTCTATAAGCGCCATCCACGGTATCACACTTTCAGCGTGGGCATTCGCTGGTCTTACAGGAAACCAGGTTGCTACATACATTGTTAACCACAGCGGCGAATGGATCGAGCATGACGGCGTTAAAATGAATCCCATCGGATATCAGAACGTTTTATTCTTTACGATCGCACTCTATATCGTAGCACTTGTACTCTGTCTTACACTTGTAAGACCTACCGACAAGAGCAAACAGGCATAAATAAAGACATAATAAGAGCCCCGGTTTACCAGGGCTCTTTATTTTTTGTCTAGATCAGGCTTTCTCCGTCTCCCATTACTGCAATGTCTACTGCAGTTGCGTCTTCTATATGGAAGCACATCATCTTGTTTCCTGTCTGCTCATTGTATATGTTTCTAAGATGCGGTGCTCCGTCAAGCATTGCCTCGGCATACTTTTCATCTGTCTCAAATACAGCCTTTCCTGTATATCTCATCCAGTGACCGTCCTGCTTGCATGCAACTATCTCAACGTTTGGATTGGCAACCATCTGCTTATAAACATTCTTAAAATCACCTACACCGAAGATGACCTTTGAATCCATCTCCATGTGAGCTCCCAATGGACGAACCTTAGGCTTGTCACCGTCAATTGTTGCCAAAAAGAACACTCCTGCTTCATTTAAGAAATCGTTGATCCTGCTCATACCCTTTTCTCCTTTATTCTATATTGTATTTTACTTTTTCCTCTTCAGTTAATGCGGTATTCGGGAACTGTATCTTTGCTTCCTGTAAAAGTGTCGCATAGTCCTTGTATGTAGTATGGAATAGCTCGTATCTGCTCTCTAAGACAAATCTGTTCTTATCCTTTATATATGCCTTGCAGTAAGGTACATATGCTACCAGACCGTATGTATTTGTTTCAAATAAAAATACCTGAGCTCCGTCTCCGACAGCTAACAGTCCGTCTTCCTTGTCAAATACTACATATTCCATATTTCTGTAGCAGTCAGAAGATACGGCGAACGCACCCTTTTCAATATCCCATATCCTTATCTTATGATCATCTCCCTGAAGAACGAGATATCTGCTGCCGTCTATGAATCTTAGGAAGGTATTGTTCTTTGTCTGAAGCGGTATGGTTGCTTTTGTGGAAAGGTCTGCGGTATCTGCCAGCCTTACATTTCCATCCATGCAGCACATTGCAAGATATTTTCCATCGCCACTCAGTTCAACGTATTTATTTGATGAATAATTTGACAGTCCTCTGTATTCCTTGTCAAATTCCTTTGCTTCATCAGAAGCGATATCTACAACCTGCAGAGCTCCTCCCTTGGGAGAAATATACAGCTTTGATCCATCCTCTGATACAACGGCGTTTCCTATACTGTAATCCATATAGGCGCTGTATATGCACTTTCTGTCTGTCAGATCAACAACTGCGACATCGAGACCTCCTCTGAATGAAGCATATTTACCGTTATCCGTAACATCCATCGAATAAGGGCTGTCCTCCATTCCAAGACTTGAGTATGTCACACCCTCTGCAGTCGCTTTTACAGGATCGATGAACCAAATCTTGTCACCATCGGCCAGAACACAGATATCTCCCGTAAAGGCAATTCCTTTGACAGTACTTTCGCTCTTGTCGAATGTATAGAGCAGCTTTCCGTCAGAATCATAGAAATAGTGTATGAATATATCATCTACCGACTGAACAGCGTAGCAGTCAATATCATCAGCTACCGCCTCAAGAACAGTAGACTCGATCTCTCCGACCTTCTTTAAATCTGATGCCTCATGATATGACACAACATAAACATCCGTCGAACGCATAGCTGAGACAGCTGCCTTTCCGGACATGAGCATCACGTCTCGTATCTCAAGATCGATCTTTATGTCAAAATCCGTATATACCTTGCCCTCATCGAAATCAACGGGTGCCAGATTGCCTGCCGCATAACCGACATATCCTATTCCGCTGTCCTTTGCAAGATTAAGAGTCATTGCCTCGCCCGAGAGTGATACGTCAGCTATCCTCTCTCCTGTAGCCTCATCATAGGTATATCCTTTCCTGTCACAAACAGCCACGATATCATTTCGCTCTGCGCCGTCCTTTGTGTATGAGTGGGCTTTTACTATCGCATTAAACGACATCACGTTCCATGCATTGACTTCCAGTGCGTCAGACCAGAGTATGTTTCCATCCACGCTTACAAGATCTATACGTACATCCTTTACACCGTCATAGAGGAAATCGCTGTTGCAGGTAAGGACTGCCACATTTCCCTTGGGTGTAGCACACATGTCAAGGATATATCCCTGCGATAGTGATGCTTTTGCACTTTCCTTGCCAAGGAATGATACTGTTGCGTTTTCCGTGAAATCCTCGTAATGACCGACTGCAAGTATGCCGCTCTGCTCCACATAAGCACATCTTCCGGAGAATGATTCCTCGGTATCGTTTATAAAGACTTCCTTTGTCTTTCCTGTCTCCAGATCTATAACGTAAGTCTGAGTGGAGCTTATCGCATATCCGAGTCTGTCTTTCTCATTGATATACATGTCACGGATATATTCAAGGTTCTTGTTCTCGCTTATAAGCTCGCCCGAGTAATCATATATGCTGAACGATTCCTCATTTGCGATATATATACC
>JAEEUS010000156.1 GCA_016290615.1 Lachnospiraceae bacterium
TTTATCATCATGGATCGTGTGGATAGAAAGACTTTGCCCCCAGCTTGGTATCATGTATTCTTTTAACTGATCAGATATTATCACAAATTTGGGTGAACGGTATCTCGAATCCTTTCCGACTTCATTTATGAAATGATCGTTGGTCCATATCTGTTTTTCATCCTGATAGACGGAGTGGATCTGATATACAATGATCACATATCTTCCCGCAGGAAAATTCTTATAAGCCCAGTCACGGTTAAAATGTTCCTTATTATAATATCCGGAAAACGTATCATTTGCTTCCGCGATAAAAGTCTCAGAGTCTTTAACATCAAATACCGAATCTATATTTAATCCAAATACACCCATATCAACAGCCTGGTTACCTTTCCTTTCTGTCAGTTTTGTTTTGCAGATATCATCCACTGTTTCTTGACTATTATAACATGATCGTCAGCGCAGTTGACACTGTCATATGTTTTTGGAACTACTACAAAAAACAATCTATCGGATAACCTGAATTTATTAAAAAAATTTAAGCGAACCGGCAGATTTAATGGATAATTGTTACACTTTTGGCGTTATAATAGGTATGTAACGTTCTTATAAGAGAATGTATAAATGATGTCAGGCGAGGAAGAGCACAGTGAAGAATAAGAGCATAATTGAAAATATCATGCATTTTCTTTTGCACAATAGTTTTACTTTCACTGTTGCGGTCATGTTTTTTGTGCATGCGGTCCTGCTTGGGATATCATGGTATGCAGGCGTGAAGCCTTTAGTCAATTTCAATATAGTAAGTGTTATCATCTATATCTTCTGTATATTACTGTGTAAGTATGGACATATCCTACCGGTATATATAAGTATCTTTTCTGAAGTTACCGTTTATGCGATAGTATCAGTCAGTTATACAGGCTGGGAATGCGGTGCTTATTATTTCTTATTCTCTATAATCCCCATAATCCTGTATTTTGGATGCTTCCTGTTTAAAGGACAGCAAAGGTGGATCATTGTAGGTCTGCTAACTGTTAATCTTGCGATGTTCGTATTCCTGTTTATAGGATTTTCTGAGGCTAAACCGATATATGAAGTGCCATATGGACCAAAGACGTTTTATTACGTTTTCTCTGCACTTGCCATGGTGCTTTCGGTGATCTTCTACAACGTGATATATATCTATTCGAGCGAGTTTGAGATGACCAGTCTCGAAGAGAAGAATGAGAAGCTCTCACTTGATGCACAGGAAGATGCTCTGACAAGCCTGCTTAACAGAAGAGGATTTTTGCCTCAGGTTGCAGCTTTGATGAACAGTACTCATTCAAATCATTTCTGCATAGCATTTTTGGATATTGATAATTTCAAGCGTATAAACGATTCTTACGGTCATGACTGCGGTGATGAGGTATTGAGACATATCTCCAAGCTGATAAAGAAGGAAATGCAGGGATGTGACATCTGCAGATGGGGTGGTGAAGAATTCGTTATCCTTTTAAAGGATTATGATTTTACTGTTGCAAAGCAGAAGATGGAGTATATAAGAAGCAGTATAGAGGCTACACCGACTATCTTTTACAACAAACGTATCACAGCCACTGTGACCATAGGCCTTGAAGAATATAAAGATATTTATCATGAGCCTGAAGAGGTGATAAAGAAGGCTGATGCACGAATGTATTACGGCAAACAGCATGGTAAGAATATACTGATATATGAGGATACTGAGGAACCTGAGAGTCCTGCATCTGAATAGAGAACATATATTGAGGATATGAAAAAGCAATCTGATTATGGGTCAGATTGCTTTTCTTATTTTCTCTATAGTGTTTATCACAAAATCATCAGCCTGTTTGGGAGTAAGATATGTATAATCCCTGTTAAGATCACCATGCTGATCGCTGTGATAGAAACCGCATATGTACTGCCTGCGGTTTTCGAAAGCATCTTTATCAAACATATCCATGAAGACATTATCGTAATCAACACAGTTTTCATATATTGAAAATGCCATGAAATCAGGATGCTGTTTAAGATACAAGAAATCCAGATCATACCAGTCGGCTTTGGCAGTCCATACCAGTTTGTAAAGGTCGGACTTTGCTTCATCGGGATAAGAATTCAAGAGAGACATATATATGTTGTCTGTCCACTCTATATCCGTTAGCAGATGCACGTAGTAACCCAAAAAGAATGAGTATTCCTGCTTAGTATAAGTCTTTTTTAACTCATCATTAAAATACCCCGAGATGAATTTTTCTATATCAAAAAACGTCGGATCATCCGGCTTTGTTTTAAAGTGAGAAACGTTTTTGGGAGGATGGTACTTTGTCCAGTCCTCATTTGGGACTCCGCTGTCCGGAGCAATATTACCCAT
>JAEEUS010000157.1 GCA_016290615.1 Lachnospiraceae bacterium
ACTTATAGATGCACTGACAACTGAATAAGAGAAAGGAAAGACTATGGAAGAATTGATACAGCAGATACAGGCAAAAGTTAATAAAAAGAAAGTTCAGAGTTTATGCAAAAAGATCCTGAAGAAACTCAGTTTCAAATCCGTCAGCGATCTGGCTAATGTTAACCAGCTTGCAAGCTGGCTCTACATTTACGGGTATTACGATGAAGCAATTGCGGTTTGCGATATTCTGAAGGATATGGAGTTTACGGGTAATTATGATCTTTGGAACTGCGCCGATTATGCTATGTGTCTCAAGGCAAGGATCCTCCGTGAGCGCGGAGAAATGAAGGAAAGAGAAGTGCTGCTGCAAAGAGTCAATGAGCACAGACATCCGGAGCTTTATAAGAATATCATTGATTGGTACCGGAACACTTTGGAAGTAAATATTGCAAGTGACTCCGGAATCTATAAAGGTTGGGAACTCGTCAAATTGAGGAATGCGATCATGTATCGTGAGGCAGGAGGATTTCCTATTCCCGATGAAGAATTTGAGAATGATATCAGCAGAATGATCAGTATTCTCGAGAATACAAAATGAGGCTGTGACACAGATAGAAATTGTATATGAGAACACTTTTTATTGGCAACAGCCACACTTATTTTAATGATATGCCGAAGATCTTTGCGGATATTTGCAGAGAAAACGGTGTTGATATGCAGGTAACCATGCTTGCGCAGGGCGGTATGGGGCTGGATTATCATGCAGACAATGAGCAGACCAGATTTAATATTCTTTTCGGTGATTACGACTTCATCATCCTTCAGCATGTGGCGCACCCTATGGGTGAGTTTTCTGTCATGGAAGAAGGCGCAGACAGAATAATGGAGTGGATTAAGCAGACACGTTCGAAGGCATGCTTTTTTATGACATGGACTGAAGAAGACAATGAGGTGTTTCAGAAAGAGATGTCTTCAAGATATAGAAAACTTGCGGATAAGTATGGCTGTATGGTGGCCCCGGTTGGAGAAAAATGGTGGGCTCATATCCATGAGCATCCGGAAATTGATCTATATTTTGTGGATAGGAGACATCCTTCGGCTGAAGGATCCGGATTATCAGCGAAGACTATTTATGACACACTTTTTTATTGACGGATGAGGATAAAAAGCAGATGAAAGAATTATTAGAAGAGTTGATCTCTGATTACAATTCAAATACCGACAGTGATTTTGTTGAGAAGAACAGACAACTATTCCGAAATAAAGGTAATCTTCTTGACGCTAGCAATAAGTTTGCTTTTCTTGATTATTTAGCTTCGCGCGGTAGTGATGTATTTTTTCTTGTGTTTTGTGAAGAAACAAACACCAAGATGGATTTGGATCAGGCAGAGAATTATTCATCAGTGATGTTTACTAAGATAGCAGAATCAGGCTTGATGCCTTGTAACAAGGTAATGCAGCAAAGATCATCTAATTCAATTATCAGATTTCCGGATATCATCGGTGAAGATTGCGTAGATGAATACTATTCTTATATGTTTGAATTTGCTATAAAAAACGGATTTATCTGCGCTGTTCAGGAATTGCTGTCTAAAGATAAAGAGAAACGATTCATTAATGATGATATCTCCTGTTACGAAGATCTTTTGAATGCTCAAACTGATAAATTAATTGAGAGAAGCGTCAGAAACTACTATCTTACCGGTGAGGTTGAAGATAGTTGGGAGAATTATGTTGAAGGGTATCACTATACACCTGACACTAGTACAAAGTGTGTAAAGAATGAGGATTATTTTAAAACACGAGGAAAGGAAATCTGCAAGGAAAACCTTAAGTCATATAAAAAGAGTAAACTCCTGAGCAGTAAGACTACTTTGGAGGAACTTAATGACTTTGTTGATAAGTATAATTGGGATGACGGCTTTGAGATTCCGTACTTTATCATGAAACACAAGAACTGTGATCTCGCCTTGCGTAAGAAGCTATATGAACTTGGAGCGGGAGACTGTATTGATGAGAATACATACAAAGATACTAATAAAGATCCTTGGAAACAGTTTATTCTTGAACTCGATGAAATGATTAAGAAAGAAGAACAATAGATTGTAATTTAATGATCAAAGCCCCGGTTACTCAACACCGGGGCTTTATTAGCTGCATATTTTGTTGCACTTTTGTTGCATTTGGGGTTTTGCGAAAATGAAAAAGCCCCGGAAATAAGGCTTTCCGGGACTTCATAAACTGTTTTGGCGGAGAAGGGGGGATTCGAACCCCCGCGCCAGTTGCCCGACCTAAAGCTTTAGCAAAGCCTCCCCTTCGGCCTCTTGGGTACTTCTCCATGCCTGCGAAAAGAATAATAACATAAAGGTATT
>JAEEUS010000158.1 GCA_016290615.1 Lachnospiraceae bacterium
TATAAAATGATGTAAATAATGAGATTTAAGATGAATTGATAATAATAACGATGTAAAAAAAGAATTAAATATTGTTTACAAATCAAGTTAAGTAGAGTATGATAAAAACAAGATAAAATACAAGGAGATTGCAGATGAAGCAGACCGGCAAAACGGCAAAGAAGGAGGAACCGATAGATTTTAAGAAGTTTTCTTTCTGGTTCCCGATCCTGTATGCTGTTGTCAATATGATCGTCCTTTCATTTGGCGCCTCGATTACAGTGCTCGGTACAGAGGTAGCCAATCAGGAAGCGGCAAATATCGTACTGAAAGTCTTCTTCGGCTTCGTTGCGCTTGGTCCTTCAGCGATGATCATCTTCGCATACATGTTCAGAAAACAGAATGCAAGATATCCGACGGCCCCGAGTTATTACAGGTCTTTTCCGGGTATCCTTGGTATGATGGTCGCCCTGGCGGATATTGTCCTGCTTGTATTGTTCATTGGAAATAAATAAAGGAGAAAAGACTATGGGAAAATTTGTTATCAAGAAGACCAACACAGGTTATAACTTTAATCTCAAGGCCAACAATGGTGAGACAATCGCTACAAGTGAGGTGTACACAACACTTGATGCAGCTCGTAACGGTGTCGCTTCAGTAGCAAAGAATGCTCCAATCGCTAACCTCGAGGATCAGACTCTTGCTGATTTTGAAGTTGCTAAGCACCCTAAGTTTGAAATCTACAAGGATAAGACCGAGCAGTTCCGTTTCAGACTTAAGGCAAAGAATGGCGAGATCATTGCAATGAGTGAGGCTTACACAACAAAGGCAAACTGCAAGAACGGCGTTAAGAGCGTCATGAAGAATGCAGAAGGTGCCAAGGTCATTGAGCCAGAGGAATAATCCTTTAATGAATTGAGCAGTGCTTAGGCACTGCTTTTTTCATATTGACTTAATTTCTGTGGAAAGATAGAATATAAACTCAGTTAAGAACTCTCAGGGAGAAGTATGATGAAGAAGATCTGGGAACTGTATATAAAGCATGAGGAGATCATAAACTATCTGATAGTTGGCGTACGGACGACCGTTGTCAGCTTCATAGCTTATGTTGCAGCCACGAGGACGTTCCTCGACCCGAACAATCCTGTTCAGCTGCAGATAGCGAACATCATAAAGTGGGTAGTAGGAGTTTCCTTTGCCTATGTGACCAACAGAATATTCGTTTTCAAGAGCAAGGAGGAGAACATACTCAAGGAGATCACGGCATTTACTTCCTCAAGAGTGCTCACGCTTTTCCTGGACATGGGAGTAATGTGGCTTCTCGTCACGAAGATGGGTATCAATGACATAATCGCAAATACAATATCCATCGTGCTTGTAACTGTCGGAAACTATATCCTTTCAAAGCTTTTCGTATTCAAGAAGCAGTAGGGAAGAAACAACAGAAAAAAACAGACCGCCTGACATACAGGCGGTCTTTATTACTATCTTGGATTACTTTACGAGAGCAACTGTCTCTCTTGCGATTGCGAGCTCTTCGTTTGTAGGGATGAGCATTACCTTTACGGTTGAGTCTTCTGCTGAAATTACAGTGTTCTTGCCTCTGACATTGTTGCGTTCGTCATCGATCTTTACGCCCATGAATGTGAGGTAAGAGCAGATCTCCTTACGTGCAACAGGGTCATTCTCACCGACACCGGCTGTGAAAGCGATGGCATCAACACCGTTCATGGCTGCTGTGTAAGCGCCGATGTACTTTGCTACGCGATAACGGAATGCCTCGAGTGCAACACCTGCGAGGTGATTGCCTTCCTTCCTTGCGGCCTCTACATCACGGAAGTCGCTTGAAACGCCTGAAAGACCGAGCATACCGGACTTCTTGTTGAGGATGTTGAGAACGTCATTGACATCTCTGTTTTCCTTGTTTGCGATGTACTGAACGACTGCAGGATCGAGATCGCCTGAACGTGTGCCCATGATGAGGCCTTCAAGCGGGGTGAGACCCATGCTTGTGTCTACACACTTGCCGCCGATTGAAGCGGAAACTGATGCACCGTTTCCGAGGTGGCATACGATAACCTTAGCATCCGGCTTGAGTCCGCCGAACTTGATTGCTTCCTGGGAAACGAATGTGTGGCTCGTACCGTGGAAGCCGTAGCGACGTACGCCGTACTTCTCATAGTACTCATAAGGAATAGCATACAGATACTGAGCTTCCTTCATTGCCATGCCGAATGTTGTATCGAAAACGACAACGTTTGGCTTGCCAGGCATTGCAGCTTCGCAGGCCTCGATACCCATAAGGTTTGCCGGGTTGTGAAGAGGGCCGAGATCGAAGCAGTCACGGATGACATCCTTAAC
>JAEEUS010000159.1 GCA_016290615.1 Lachnospiraceae bacterium
ATAGCGATACGCTGTCTCTCACCTCCGCTAAGATGAGCACCCGAGCTTCCGACTATAGTATCAAACCCGTTTTCCAGACCCATGATGAAATCATAACATCCGCTGTCTTTTGCTATCTGCTCAACCTCTTGATCGGTTGCATCTCTTCTTCCCATCCTGATATTCTCACGTATGCTCATATCAAAAAGGAAGTTATCCTGAGACACATATGCAACGAGCTTATTATATGATTCAAGTGACATATCCTTGATATCCACTCCCCCGATCGATATGCTTCCCTCGTCCGTATCCCAGAGTGATGCTATCAGTCTTGCAACCGTTGACTTTCCGCTTCCCGAAGGTCCTACAAGAGCTGTCATGCTTGCTGCCGGGATCTTTAGATCTATACCGTGCAAAACTTCTTTATCCTTATAGCCGAATCTTACATTTTTAAGTTCTATATCAAAACTATCCGGAGGGGTCACTCCCTTTTCGGGTCTGTTTAATTCCTTCTGTTCCATGACATCATCTATTTCACCGAATATGGCAGCTGCCTTTGAGATATCATCATTGTAGCTCATGACTGTCATGAAAGGCGTGACTAAACCAAATGCCAGAACAAGAATACTTATGAACTGAGACAGTTCAAGAGTTCCGTTCATCGTAAATACAGCTCCTATAGGAAGGACTGCAAGAAGTATCGAAGGCGTGACAGTCATTCCGATCGAATGCGGAACTATGCATGACTTCATCCAATCAATAAAGCTGTTCGCATTTTCCTTTGCTGCGAGAACAAACCGTTCATACGAACTCTCTGCCTTTCCGAATGCCTTTATTACTTCTATTCCGCCTATATATTCAACAGCAGTATCATTGAGCGCCTTTGTTGATTCCTGTGTTCTTCTGAAAGGAGTCTCATGATCCTTAAACATTAAAGCCATTGATATGATTCCGACAGGTATTGTAGCAAGACATAAAAGAGCCATTCTCCAGTCTAGGATCCATATATATATAAACATCACGATCGGAGCTGTCAGGTTTGAAGTGAATTCCGGTACCATATGGGCCAGAGTCGTTTCCATTGAATCAACTCTCTCGACAATGATATTCTTCATGGCTCCCGACGGAGTATCAAGAACTGTTCCAAGCGGCATCCTTGACAGTTTATCGCAGAGCGCCTTTCTTACATTTGCAAGTACCTTGAATGTTGCCATATGTGAAATATCCGTTGATACGGTATGACATATGACTCTTAAAACCCACATAACAGCCATGGCTATCGCAAGGCTTTTATAGTATTGGAAATCCCTGTTGCCCTTAACAAGATTTTCTACCAGTTTGCCCATCAACATGAAAGGTATCATGGAAAAGCATACTCCCAGAAGAGCAAACGCAATGCTCATAAAGTAACGTCCTTTATAAGTTCCTGCATATTTAAAAACATAATGCAGTATTGATTTTTGTTTCGTATTACCCATATACGACCTCCCTTAGATTAGATTTATATAATTTTTATTAGTTATATCTAACTCATGATTTAAAAGTAAACCTCTTTTCAGAGGTCACTGTTTTGAAATATTCAGATCAGCCCAAAATATTTTTTCCATCCCTGTGCAAAAAACTCATCCAGTGTCTTAGCATAATGCATAGCCTGATCACGCGTAAAATCATGTACAACAGTCTGAAAGACAGCCTCAACATTTACCGTGATGAGAAGATGAAGCTCTTTCTTATCTATCGGTTTGTGTTTCAATCCCTTCCTTTCAAGAATTTGGGTATACCTGAGCGTTGTATTCTCTTCCATAACGGCTATATCGTGTACAAAGCTTTCATACCTTGTACCCTTTGATCTGCACACGATAAGCTTAAACTCATCAAGATGATCATATATAAAATCAATGATTATCTGCGAGTCACTGCCGTCATCCCACAGCTTGTCAAGCTCGGTGTTTTCAATCATTTCAAACTGTTCGGATTCATTTATCTCATACAGGCTTCGAAACTTAGAACATACAGGTTCAACAAGCGCGGAAAACATATCTTCTTTTGACGGAAAATGCTTATACAGCGCAGATACGGTCATATCGACCTTGCCCGCTATCCTTCTCATTGAAGCATCCATAAATCCGTATTCGAGGAATTCCTCCATCGCTGCTTTCATTATCTTTTCATGGCTGTCGTTTTTATTTCTGGGCATTTATATGACTCCATTGGCTTATAACAAAAGAGAACAGTGTTCACTTTCGTTAGTGTACACTGTTCTCTAAACATTGTCAACAGTTTATTCTCTGTTTTTTAAAACTTCCGCAGGACTGATCTTTCCAAG
>JAEEUS010000160.1 GCA_016290615.1 Lachnospiraceae bacterium
AATCTCTTATGCAAAAAAGGAGATGTAAAAAGAGATATCCTGGGAACTGATCTTACATCAAATCCATTTGTAAAGGAAGCTGATGTGATATTCATTCACTGGATCAGTGCATTTTTATCTCCTAAGCAGATATATAAACTGACTACACTTAAAGGTAAGAAAGTCATTTTCTGGATGCACGATATGTGGCTGTTTACAGGCGGCTGTCATGTTGACAGAAGATGTGGCGGTTATGCAAGTGAATGCAGGGATTGTTCTATGGCAGGCAAATACGCTGCTAAGAGTTTTGATAGAAAAAAAGATTTTATCAAAAAATCCGATATGACAGTCTGTGGGCCGAGCCGATGGATAGTAGATGAAGCTAAGAAGAGTTCTATACTTGAAGGCAAAAAGATTGAATATATCCCGAATACATATGACAGTAGGATCTTCAACAGTGAATGTAATAGAGAAATCATTCGTAAAAAACTGGGATTGTCACCGGATAAAAGGCTTATACTCTTTGGTGCTGCAGATACAGGAACTGCTAATGATGACAAGGGTTTTTCATATCTTATCAATGCGATAAAACAACTTGATATGACTGATAAGCAGCTTGTAGTCATAGGAAACGCAGACGGTGCAAAAGAAATGCTTGAGGAATATGATTCGGTATTCCTTGGATATATAAATGATGAACATAAACTGGCTGATATATACAGATCAGTTGATGTGTTTGTGAATCCTTCACTTCAGGAATCATTCGGATATACTGTTTGTGAATCTATGGCATGCGGTACACCTGTCACTGCATTTGCTGTAGGCGGAATGTTGGATCAGATAGAGCATAAGGTGAATGGATACCTTGCTGAGTTTAAAAACAGTGAAGAACTGGCTTTGGGTATAGATTTTTGTTTGAATAACAGAGAGAAACTGTCAAAGAAGGCTTTTGAGTCGGCAAGACGCTTCTCTTATGAAAATGTGTATGGATATGTTGAAGGATTCCTCGAATAACATAATATTTGTAACTATCTCGATGACTGGGGGTGGCACAGAAAGGGTAATTTCTGTGCTAGCTAATGAAGCAGCAAAACGGGGGATGCAAGTAACGATCATGATGATTGGTGATGACAGGGTGGAGTACGCACTTGATGAAAGCATAAATGTAATATGTGTATCCAAAGCAACCGGGGGAAGTTTTAGTGGCAGAATCAAGCGGATTAAGGCTATGAGAGAAGTCATTAAGAAGGATAATGCTAATGTTATAGCTATGGGCTCTTCTGCATCTATATTTACTCTTATAGCCGCATATGGCTTAAAGAATAAAATAGTTGTTTCCGAAAGAAATGATCCGAGGAGATTAAATCATAAGCCTATCAGCAAAACCATGAGGTTTTTCAGAGAGATTCTTTATAAACGTGCTCATAAGGTGGTTTTGCAGACAGAAGACGTAAAGGTATATTTTGGTAAAAAAGTATCACAAAACAGCTGTGTGATAATGAACCCTTTGCCGGATGAGATTTATGTTGGGCATAACAGTGAAGTCAGAGAAAAATGTATAATCAGCTCTGGCAGGTTAATCGGTTATAAAGGATTTGATGCACTTATCGATGCATATGCTGAGTTTGTCAAGAAGCATCCGGAATATTTACTTAAGATATTTGGAAAAGGTGAACTTGAAGACGAACTTCAAAAACAAATAGATGGTCTCGGACTTAGAGAAAAATCAGTACTTTGCGGGTTTTCTGATGATATCTATGATGAATTGCGCAAAGGTGGCATGTATATATCATCTTCAGTTTCAGAAGGTGTGTCAAATGCACTAATGGAAGCATTAGCTCTTGGGATACCTGTAATAGCTACTGACTGTCCTGTTGGTGGAAGTAGGATGTGTATTAAAGATGGTGTTTCTGGCATATTAGTTAAAGTTGGAGATAAAGATGCAATGGTTAGGGCTATGTGCAAAATAGCTGAAGATGAAGAATATAGAGAAAGTATAAGCAAAAATGCTGTAGAGATAAGTAAAAACTGGAGTGTTTCTAAGATATGGGATGAGTGGGAGGAACTGTTTGCCTGATGAAGAAAATTCTGATCATTAGAACATATCCTTCTATACTTGATCCAGAGGGTTATAATATACAGGAGATCGGTTTTGCTAAAGCTCTTGTAAGAGCTGGATTTGTATGTGATGTCGTACTTTATAATGCCAGTAATCCCGATGAATTAAAACAGATATCGGTTAGTGGA
>JAEEUS010000016.1 GCA_016290615.1 Lachnospiraceae bacterium
ACTAGTGAGCTATTACGCACTCTTTGAATGTGTGGCTGCTTCTGAGCCAACATCCTAGTTGTCTTCGAAATCCCACATCCTTTTCCACTTAACACGCACTTTGGGACCTTAGCTGTAGGTCTGGGCTCTTTCCCTTTTGACTACCCAACTTATCTCGTGCAGTCTGACTCCCATAGATCATTTATCCGCCATTCGGAGTTTGATATTCTTCGGTAAGCTTTGACGCCCCCTAGGAAATTCAGTGCTCTACCTGCGGTAAACTGCTATGAGGCTAGCCCTAAAGCTATTTCGAGGAGAACCAGCTATCTCCGGGTTCGATTGGAATTTCTCCCCTATCCACACCTCATGCCCACCCTTTTCAACGGATGTGGCTTCGGTCCTCCAAAGCCTTTTACAGCTCCTTCAACCTGGACATGGATAGATCACCCGGTTTCGGGTCTACGTTATCTGACTCTGGCCCTATTAAGACTTGGTTTCCCTTCGGCTTCACAGCTTAACTGCTTAACCTTGCCAGATACCGTAACTCGCCGGACCGTTCTACAAAAAGTACGCGGTTCACCATATATAGGTGTTCCACAGCTTGTAAACACAGGGTTTCAGGTTCTCTTTCACTCCCCTCCCGGGGTCCTTTTCACCTTTCCTTCACAGTACTATGCGCTATCGGTCACTAAGGAGTATTTAGCCTTACGGAGTGGTCTCCGCTCTTTCCGACAAGGTTTCTCGTGTCTCGTCGTACTCTGGATACCGCCATGTCTCTTTGATTTTCGCTTACGGGACTTTCACCCTCTCTGGTTGGTCTTCCCAGGGCCATTCTGCTAATCTCAGAGAATCAATTACGCGGTCCGAACCCCGAAGTGCACGCACTTCGGTTTGGGCTCTTCCGATTTCGCTCGCCGCTACTTTCGGAATCGATGTTTCTTTCTTTTCCTCCGGCTACTTAGATGTTTCAGTTCACCGGGTTCCCGGCCTGCACCTATGGATTCAGTACAGGTCACTTGAGGTCTGCTCAAGTAGGTTTCCCCATTCAGAGATCTCTGGATCGTAGGATATTTGCTCCTCCCCAGAGCTTATCGCAGCTTATCACGTCTTTCGTCGGCTCTTAGTGCCAAGGCATCCACCCTGCGCTCTTGTTCGCTTAACCAATTCAAAACAAGTATAGCGTTACTTGCTTGGTCTGTTTGTGTTTACATTGGACCCTTTCGGATCCTTTGTTACTCGGTTCGTTTAGTTTACTAAACATTTAGGTAATAACTTTTACCTGGATGTCTTATCTTTGTATTTGATCTCAGTATTCGATTTTCAAGGTACATCTCATAAGGTTTCCCTTATGCAATGGAGACGGAGAGATTCGAACTCTTGACCCCCTGCTTGCAAGGCAGGTGCTCTCCCAACTGAGCTACGCCCCCGGGTTTCTTTATTTATGGGCTTAAGTGGACTCGAACCACCGACCTCACGCTTATCAGGCGTGCGCTCTAACCGGCTGAGCTATAAGCCCGTTTATCTGAAAAGCTCATGCTTTTTCATTCTTATAGATCCGGCAGCCACCTGCTCTCCCATATCGTCTCCAACATAGTACCATCGGCCGCTCAAGTCTTAACCATCGTGTTCGGGATGAGAACGGGTGTGACCCCTGAGCGCATCGCCACCGGAAATGTTCGCGCTACTAAAGTAAGTGCACAGACCTGTTTGAGTTTCTTGGAATGCTCGCATTCCTTAGATAACTCATATCGGGCTGTATATGCGACGCAGTCGCGACGAAGCAAGCTCTGCTTGCGAGTTGCACTTACGTCTTACTTTAACAGCTAAACAGCAATCCAACCCTTACTTCTTCTTCCTTAGAAAGGAGGTGATCCAGCCGCACCTTCCGATACGGCTACCTTGTTACGACTTCACCCCAGTTACCACGCCTGCCTTAGATGGCTCTCTCCTTGCGGTTAAGTCACCAGCTTTGGGCATTCGCGACTCCCATGGTGTGACGGGCGGTGTGTACAAGACCCGGGAACGTATTCACCGCGACATTCTGATTCGCGATTACTAGCGATTCCAGCTTCATGTAGTCGAGTTGCAGACTACAATCCGAACTGAGACGTTATTTTTGGGATTTGCTCGGCCTCACGACTCTGCTTCCCTTTGTTTACGCCATTGTAGCACGTGTGTAGCCCAGATCATAAGGGGCATGATGATTTGACGTCATCCCCACCTTCCTCCAGGTTATCCCTGGCAGTCCCTCTAGAGTGCCCACCTTAACGTGCTGGCTACTAAAGGCAAGGGTTGCGCTCGTTGCGGGACTTAACCCAACATCTCACGACACGAGCTGACGACAACCATGCACCACCTGTCTCAACTGCTCCGAAGAGATATAGGCGTTACCCTATAGGTCAGTTGGATGTCAAGATCTGGTAAGGTTCTTCGCGTTGCTTCGAATTAAACCACATGCTCCACCGCTTGTGCGGGTCCCCGTCAATTCCTTTGAGTTTCATTCTTGCGAACGTACTCCCCAGGTGGATTACTTAATGCGTTTGCGGCGGCACCGAGGACCTTTGGTCCCCAACACCTAGTAATCATCGTTTACAGCGTGGACTACCAGGGTATCTAATCCTGTTTGCTCCCCACGCTTTCGAGCCTCAACGTCAGTTACAGTCCAGTAAGCCGCCTTCGCCACTGGTGTTCCTCCTAATATCTACGCATTTCACCGCTACACTAGGAATTCCGCTTACCTCTCCTGCACTCTAGCCTGGCAGTTTCCAAAGCAGTTCCATGGTTAAGCCATGGGATTTCACTTCAGACTTGCTATGCCGTCTACGCTCCCTTTACACCCAGTAAATCCGGATAACGCTTGCTCCATACGTATTACCGCGGCTGCTGGCACGTATTTAGCCGGAGCTTCTTAGTCAAGTACCGTCATTTTCTTCCTTGCTGATAGAGCTTTACATACCGAAATACTTCTTCACTCACGCGGCGTCGCTGGATCAGGGTTTCCCCCATTGTCCAATATTCCCCACTGCTGCCTCCCGTAGGAGTTTGGGCCGTGTCTCAGTCCCAATGTGGCCGTTCACCCTCTCAGGCCGGCTACTGATCGTCGCCTTGGTGGGCCGTTACCTCACCAACAAGCTAATCAGACGCGGGTCCATCGTATGCCGATAAATCTTTTCACACTGTATCATGCGATACTGTGCGCTTATGCGGTATTAGCAGTCGTTTCCAACTGTTGTCCCCCTGCATACGGCAGGTTACCCACGCGTTACTCACCCGTCCGCCACTAAGTATAAACAAGAATTGACCGAAATCGCTTCAGCGTTTACACTCCGTTCGACTTGCATGTGTTAAGCACGCCGCCAGCGTTCATCCTGAGCCAGGATCAAACTCTCATGTTAGATGTCTAAATGTCCGCAGGACTTTTGACAAGTCCCAGACACTTTTTTTGATTCTGTTCAGAAAACGTTAGCTTTCCAAATCTTTACTTGGTTTTTGTTCTGAATCTCTAAAACTCATGGTCAAAACCTGACCATTTTTATTAGAATTTTCAGGGTTGCATTGCTGTTTATTTGTCAAAGTTCATTTTTGTTTTGTCATTAGACGCAACTCTGATATAGTATCATGCAGTTGTGCCTTAGTCAAGACTTTTTTCCCTTTTTTCTATATAAAAGGGGTGGGTTTTTATAATAGCATTTATAGATAACAAATTCAACAACTTTTTACAGTTTTCTCATGTTATAATTCATTTGGGCAAAATATCGTTGATTTTGACCGTTTGCAACCGTCAGTTGACAGATTGAAAGGCCGACTTTATGGTATGCAACTGCTTAAACTGATATATTCAGGTTGTTCGAACAGATACAAATCAATCGCATTTACCTAAAAGGAGGAGAATATGATTTTAGCTGACAAGATCATTAATGAAAGAAAGAAAAACGGTTGGTCACAGGAAGAACTTGCAGATATGCTAAATGTCTCAAGACAGTCTGTTTCCAAATGGGAAGGTGCACAGAGTGTACCAGATCTTCAAAAGATACTAAAGATGGCTGAAATATTCAGCGTAAGCACTGATTACTTATTAAAGGATGAACTTGAACCTGATGGAAATAATGAAATAAAACCTTTAGATGATGATTCACATGAATCACTTAGAAAGGTTACCCTTGAGGAAGCATCAGAATTTATATCTTTAAGAAAAAAGATTTTCCCTAAGATCGGTATCGGAGTTTTCCTTATGATAACATGTCCTGTCATACTGGTACTGCTCGCTGGAATTTCGTCGGATTACCCCAATATCCTAACGGAAAAAGCTGCCACAGTCATTGGTGTGTTATTCATGTTTATTCAGATTGCGACTGCGATCTATATATTTGTTTCAAACAGTGGACAGCTCATGAAGTTTAAGTTTCTTGAGGAAGAAGCTTTTGAAACGGCATATGGTGTAGACGGTATGGCTAAGGAAAGACTTGCAGAGTATGAACCGTCTAATACAAAAGCTCTTACTCTCGGTGTTTTGCTTTGTGTATTAAGCGGTGTACCGGTTGTGATTACATCTGTAATGGAAGCTCCTTCCATAGTTGTGATATGTATGGTATGTCTGACACTCATACTTATTGGTATAGCTGTTTACCTTTTCATTTCGGTATGTGCAGTATACAGCTCATACAAGATCCTTCTTCAGACTGATGATTACACTCCTAAAAAGAAACGCAAGAATAAAAAACTTGAAACGCTTTCAAGTTCATACTGGATCCTTATAGTGATCATATATCTTGTCACCAGTTTCCTGACCGGAGCATGGCATCTGTCATGGATCATTTGGGCAGTAGCAGGTCTGCTGTTCGCACTGGTAAGAAACATAGCGGAAGCTATGATAAAGGACTAAAGAGAAAGACAGAGGGCTTTTGCCCTCTGTCTTTTTTATTCTTCCGTTGCCGTTACTTCATTTCTCATTCTGTACAGTTTGAATACCTGTACACCTATCAGTATTCCGTTTAACAGTATTGTGCTGAATGAATGTATCAATGCACCGTATACAACAAAAAGCATGGCTCCGACCAGATCCAGTATCCGTATCTGTTTTTCACCGTTTCTTGTAAATGCCAGCACTATAAAAGATGTTGCGATTATTCCTATGATCTCGTAATTCATTTAAATCCTCATTCCTTCAAAATATCTATACCTGTGAAATCTTATCCGAGACAGTATCCTTAAGTCCCATTATCAGCTCGATCAGATCAAGCTTCCTTAAATATGTGAGCAGCTCACTGTCAGCCACATCCTTGTTGATGATCTCTCCGACCTTTCCAAGATAGCCCATCTGTGCAGCTGCCGTAACTGCATGGAAGATGATCAGTGCGAGCGCTGCTCCCAGTAAAGCTCCCAAAAACTTATCCAAAAAACCGAGGATTGGCAGCTCCGCGATGGCTTTTACGGATTTGGTCAAGACCTTTAAGATGCTGTATACCAGCCCCAGGATCACCAATACGACTATGGATATGATAGTCTGTTTTGTATCGCCTTTGGAAAATGAAGAGAATATCCTTAAGAATATCCCCAGCATTATGATCGCTACCGCCAGTGCAACAAAGATCGCTATACTGTCAGCCAGCCCCTTTTTTGCTCCTATATATATTCCCAGTATCGCTATCAGCGTTGTGACAGCCATTGTAACACTAATACTTATACTCATTCCTATTCAAACTTTACAACGTCTATTGACGTCTGTCTTACAAATAAATACTTCTTTGCGGATTCTGTAGTGGCAACGAATAATACGGGACTCTCAAACTTGTTGTTGTATTTTTCCGTACCGTCTGCATCCACCATTATGCATTCGTTCTCATTATATATAAGAACCTGGCCGTTCCCCACCACAATATCCTTGAAATCCATATTGTATCTGTAAGAACCTGTTTTCCTCCCCTTTGTATCATATATATCCATCTTGTACTTGTCTTCACCGGAAGAATCATAGCTTACAAGACAGACATGAGTCTTTCCGTAATACACTCCCAGAACGCTTTCGGCAAACAGTATGTCCGCTGTGCTCTTTGGTATCTTAGAACCTTCATAGAACATGAGCCTGTTATCCGCAAGAGCCATGAGAGTATCTGAGTTCATAAAGTCAAGAGTCGGCACCACGGCATCCGGATACTCATAGCTGCTCACTATCCTGTCGGTCACGTTTTCTCCGACTCCGCCGAAATTATAAAAAGTAACTCCGCTCTTCATGACATCGCTGTCCACATGCAGATAGCTGACCGCCATGACTTCACCGGAAATAGCAACACAGAGCGGATAACCGGTCTTTGACATCGTTGCCTTTATCTCAACGATCTTCTCGCCTTTGACATTATATACATTCACCCATGAATTGGATGAATCCTCGAGTATGGCAGCAACAAGTCCCTCTTTTGAAACACTGAAATCCCTTAAAGGAAGGGTCGTATCTATCTCATATACGGTTCCTGCACTGTCTACGACATAGATCTTATGTCCGTCATAATCGCCAACTCCCACATATTCGGGACTTCTCTTTAAGATCGGATTCTGCATCTCATAGGTCATGTTCCATATGACTGATCCCTTTTCGTTTATACAGCTGACACCGTCCTTGCTGTAAACTATGATGCTTCCGTAATTGTTGACATAGGAATTTGTCTCTATGCTCACTCTTTCTATTGAATTCGTGACAGTGATCTTTGTATAAAGCTGATTCTTGTAATACACGAGAAGAACAGTAGCCAGAACGACAATGACTGAAACGCAAACCAGCACCGCCACAAGGTTTTTAAGCTTGTGGAGGTGCAGCTTCTGCGAAAAATTCATATTGTCCCGGTTTGTATCTTCTTCCCTGTTTGGGAATCTGCTTATTGTTGCCATTATGATAAACCTTAAAAGATGAACTTATATACCGTAGTAGTCTTGTATTCCCTGTCAGGGCCGAATACAGCCTGAGGGAATTCTGGATGATTTATATGATCCGGATAGTACTGTGTCTCAAGACATAAACCGTAATTCTTCTGATATGTCTTTCCGTCCTTGCCCGCTGTATTATTCACATAGTTTCCTGAATAGAACTGAATGCCGGGAAGATCACTGTAGACTTCCATTACAACTGAGCTTTCAGGCTCCTTTACCTCTGCTACTTTCTTGATCTTTCCTGTCCAGTCATCTATGCAGTAGTTGTGATCATATCCGTTTACTAAAGCCATGATAGGATTAGTTATATCATTATCCCTGCGTATGGGCTTCATTGTCGTAAAGTCAAGAGGTGTTCCTGCAACAGATGCGATCTCTCCTGTAGGTATGCCGCCGTCATCAGGCATGGTAAACGTCTTTGCGTTCAGCCACAGTTCATGATCAAGGATATCTCCGTTTCCATGACCCTTAAGATTGAAATATGTATGATTGGTCATGTTGATTATCGTATTCTTGTTACTTGTTCCGCTGTAGTCTATCTTTATTTCATTGTCATCTGTCAGTGTATATGTAACAGAAAGTTCTCTGTCTCCGGGAAGTCCGAACTCGCCGTCTGTAAGAGTTGCAGAAAACTTTACGGAATCATCAGTGGTCTCTGCTTTCCACAGTCTCTTGTTCATACCGGTTTCAAAAGCAGTATGAAGGTTATTTGCTCCGTCATTGACTTCCATGCTGTATTCAACATTATCTATCGTAAGCTTTGCCTTACCGATACGATTGGCATTGGGTGCTATGGTAGAACCAAGGTATGTGTCGTTTATCGCATATACTTCCATGTCGGGACATGTGAGTGCAACGTCCTTTTTTGAACCGTCTCCGCACGGGATATAGATCCTGTGAAGGATCGCGCCGAAATCAAGAAGATGTATTGCCATCCCGTTCTTGTTTTCTATCACATATTCTGTTACATCTTTTCCCTGTGCTGTTTTTCCGAATATATTTGTCTTCATTGTTTACCTCCATACATTTTGTATTTTCAGACTTCTATTCTTCCTTCCAGAGCTCTGAGCAGTGTCACTTCATCAATGCACTCAAGATCGCCGCCGACCGGTACACCGCTGGCTATTCTTGTGACCTTTACTCCTGACGGCTTTATGAGCTTGCTGATATACATTGCAGTCGTCTCACCTTCGAGGCTGGAATTGGTAGCTATGATAACCTCTTTGACATCGTCTCCCTTGAGTCGTTCTATCAGCTCCTTGAGCTTTATATCTCCGGGACCTACACCTATCATGGGAGATATGGCTCCGTGCAGTACATGATAAACCCCGGTGTATTTGCCGGTCTTCTCATATGCAGCCAGATCCCTGACATTTTCCACCACCATGATCGTGGAATGATCTCTGTTCTCATTTGAACATACCGGACAGATGTCGCTGTCAGTTAATGTATAGCATTCCTTGCAGTATCGAACGGTATTCTTTGCTTCTACTATCGTGTTTGCAAGCCGTTCAACCCTTGCCTTAGGAAGATTGATCAGATGAAATGCGAGTCTTCCTGCGGATTTCTCGCCTATTCCAGGCAGCGTACTCAGTTCACTTATTAATTTATTGATAGGTCCGCTGTAGAGGTCCATTAAAAGCCGAAACCTCCGAGTCCGCCCAGTCCGCCTGTCATCTTGCTCATTGCTGATTCATTTGCTTCATCAACCTGTGCAAACGCTTCATTGATAGCTGCTATTATGCTCTCCTGGAGAGTCTCTACATCATCGGGATCCACGATATCCTTATCAAGCACCAGACTCTTTATCGTCTTTTTTCCGGTAACTACAACTTCAACAGCTCCGCCGCCGGCTTTGGCACTGAATTCACTTTCCTCCAGATTCTTTTGGCTTTCCTCCATCTGACGCTGCATACGCTGAGCCTGCTTCATCAGATTGTTCATATTGCCGGGCATTCCCATTCCTCCCGGAAATCCTCCTCTTTTTGCCATATACTCTAATCCTCCTCGATTATGTTTGTATTGATTCCCGCCATCTTCAGTATATCGGGATATATCGAATCTATTTCGTCCCTGTTTCCAGCTTTCTGGACTTCTATCTCTATCTGCTTATCTATTGTTTCGCTGATTATCCTGCTTATGTTTTCCTTTACCTGCTCGCCTAGCAGTCTGTCGCATGCAGGTTCATCAGAGGGAACGAGTATCAGCAGCTTGTTGTCTGCCGAAAGCGAAACTGATACCTTTGCCATGAGATTCTTATCAAGCCCTTCAAAGTTGCCTACTATCTGACGCCATCTGTTGACAACATTCTGAATATCTTCAGGTAATGCATCCGGCAGCTTTGCTTTTTGCACAGGCACACTTGTATTATCAGGCATGCTGCCTGTATTTACCGGCGGTGCATAGGAAATTCCTTTTTCAACCTGTTCTTCCAGATTTCTTATCCTGTCTAATACAGTGTCGTCCTTGCTTTCCATCTGAGGTCTGCAGAGCTTTATAAGAGCTATCTCTGTCAGTATTCTTTTCTGGGCTGCATATCTTATGTCGGAAGACAGTTCGGAGAAGATCCTGATATAACGGATGATCATATCCGTTTCACACATATCCGCCTCCTGCTTAAGACGGTTTCTGCTGTCACTGGATACATCGAGTACTTCCGCTGCATTATCAGATGTCTTAACGATCAAAAGATTTCTTAGATACCAGGTAAAATCAGTCACGAACTGGGTAAGCTCTCTTCCCTGGATCACGATCTCTTCAAGAACCTTTATGCATCCTGTTACATCTCTGCCAAGGATATGTCTTAAGAGTCTGCTGAACACCTCGGTATCAACAGCACCCAGAACATCAAGAGCATTATCGTAGGTAAGCGTCTTTCCGTAATGAAACGCTATACACTGATCGAGAAGCGACAGCGCATCTCTCATCGAACCGTCAGCTGTCTTTGCTATATATCTTAATGCCTTGGGTTCAACATCGATGTTCTCTCTGGTCATGATCTCTTCAAGTCTGTCAGCTATGGTATCTATGGATATGCGCTTAAAATCATAACGCTGACATCTTGAAAGAATTGTTATCGGTATCTTATGGACCTCGGTCGTTGCCAATATGAATATACAATAAGACGGAGGTTCCTCAAGCGTCTTTAGTAATGCATTGAATGCATTGGTGGACAGCATATGAACCTCGTCTATGATATATACCCTGTACTTGCCCTCCGACGGAGAGTATGAGACAGCCTCGATGATGTTTCTGACATCTTCTACACCGTTATTGGATGCCGCATCCATCTCAACTACATCCATGCTCGCGCCAGCCGCTATCCTCTTGCAGGAATCACATTCCCCGCACGGACTTCCGTCAACGGGATGCTCGCAGTTTACGGTCTTGGCAAAAAGCTTGGCTATGGATGTCTTTCCCGTTCCCCTTGTTCCGCAAAACAGGTATGCGTGACCGATGCGTCCCGATACTATCTGGTTTTTCAGAGTCGTTACTATATGGTCCTGTCCCTTGACTTCATCAAAGGTATCAGGTCTGAATTTTCTGTATAGTGCTACATATGACATATTTTATCTTTCTAATCACCGAAGCTTATTCCGAGCATCTTTGCTTCCTTGATGATCGCCGCATCGGGATCGAGCATCTTGAGTTTACCGGCTACATCTTCAAGCGGAACCTTAACGATTTCTCTGTTTCTGTATCCGACCATGAATCCGTATTCATCCTCAAGGATCAGCTTGCCTGCTTCAGCACCGAGTCTGCTGGCAAACACTCTGTCATAAGGACAGGGACTTCCGCCTCTCTGCATGTGTCCGGGTACCGTAACCCTGACTTCCTGACCGGTCTTTTGCTGGATAAGATCAGCAACCTCATATGATACCGAAGGATATTTTTTGTTGTTTAACTTCTTCTGATATTCCTTCTTTGAAAGCTTTGCGTCTTCCTTGCTGATAGCACCTTCCGCAACGGCTATGATGGTGAATCTGTTGCCGTCCTTAAGTCTCTGCTCAACCTTCTTTGCTATCTTATCTATATCAAACGGTATCTCAGGTATGAGTATGATATCGGCTCCGCCGGCCATTCCGGCATTGAGCGTAAGATATCCGACCTTGTGTCCCATTACCTCTATAACGAATACTCTGCCGTGAGAAGCTGCTGTTGTATGTATGCAGTCAATGACAGAAGTAGCAAGATCGACAGCCGACTGGAAACCGAATGTCATGTCTGTTCCGTATAGATCATTATCTATGGTCTTTGGAAGAGTGATGACATTTAGTCCTTCCTGCCTTAAAAGATTGGCCGTCTTATGTGTTCCGTTTCCGCCAAGGATCACAAGACAGTCGAGTTTGAGCTTGTAATAGTTCTGCTTCATTGCCTCGACCTTATCCAGTCCGTTCTCATCAGGGTCTTTTATAGTCTTAAAAGGAGTCCTGCTGCTTCCAAGTATCGTTCCGCCAATGGTAAGGATACCTGAGAAGTCTCTTGATGTGAGCATCTTGAAATCACCGTATATCAAACCTCTGTAACCGTTCAGGAAACCATATATCTCAACTTCCTGACCGCTGTTGTATATTGATTTTACAACACCTCTCATGGCAGCATTCAGTGCCTGACAGTCGCCGCCGCTGGTCAACATACCGATTCTTTTCATACGCTTCTCTCCTTTCAGTGAATGCATAAAATCACTATAAAATTATAGCAAAAAATGGATTGTTTAACAATGAAAAGGTGAACTGTCAGCTCATAACGAGCTGCTTGAAAACATCGCCTCTGTCTTCGAAATTCTTAAAATACCCGTAAGATGCCGCAGCCGGCGAAAGAATGCAGGCTTCTGTTGGTTTTGTGATCTTTTTTGCGAGCGAAACGGCTTCCTTAAGATCCTCTACAAGATATACGTTTTCATTAGAACAAAGCTCGTTTAGTATGCGCTTTCCCGTCTCATACATAAGGATATAGTTGTACTGACCATGATCCTTAATGAAATCCTCAAGGATGTCATAGTCTATTCCTCTGTCCATTCCGCCGATCAGAATCGTCTTTGCATTCTTAAGACTCGTTGTCGCGCTTATAGTCGCCTGAGGTATTGTTGATATAGAATCATCATAGTATTCAACACCGTCTATAGTTGCTATAAGCTGCAGTCGATGAGCAAGTCCTTCAAAGGATTTGAGTGCCTCTCTTACCTTGTCTGGATCACATCCGAACTGTTCAGTAGCTATTCTGTATACAAATTCGGCATTGTATCTGTTATGGTCTCCCTGAATTTGCAAGTCATAATCATAGTCTTTCTTTGAGGATATGATAATCTTTTGTGCATCGGTCTTAAATTCGGGAACATTATCGCCCACATACAGCATATCATCACTTGTCTGGTATGCCGAGATATGTGTCTTGGCTTCAAAATATCGGTCCATTGTCCTATAGTAATCCAGATGATCCTCAAAGAGATTCAAAAAGACCGCGATATGCGGAGAAACGTTAAGATGAGCCAGCTGATGACATGAAAGCTCGTAAACGACTATGGTATCGTCGTTTATATGATCGAAATAATCAAGACATGGAAGTCCAATGTTTCCTACAAGCAGAGTTTCCTTGGGTAAACCTGCATTAAGAACGGTATATAACAGGCTCGAAGTGGTGCTCTTTCCCTTTGTTCCGGTTATACCGACAGTCTGAGAGGAATACTCCTCCATGAACACCTGCGTCTGGGAAGTGTATTTCTCGTTATCCTCGTCCATGATGATTCCGGGACTTTTAAAGATATAATCATACTTATCCTCGTTGATATCTTCTCTTTTACCTTCAAAGATATCTACCGATAAGGGCTTGCAGCACCGCTTTAAAAAGCTTTCGGTAGACTTTCCCTCTCTGCCGTATCCCCATATAAGTATTTTTTTGCCTTCAAACCTGTCTACAACTGACATTTCATTAGCTCCTGTTTCAGATATTTAGCAAAATCCTCAGGTACGTTATGCTCATCATTCCACTCTGAAAGAAGGTCATTAAGCTTTGTCGGAATATTATCAATGAACTCAGCGTATCTGTCAGTAAGAAGACTTTTTTTGCCGTTCATTCTGTAGAATTTCATGGCAGTCTGAACCTCTCTTCTTGTTCCGACGCATTCAAAAGGCTTGTTTTCCTCTATACCAATCAGCTCTCTGAAATCCTTATCGAGAGATTCCTTGTCAAGAAGATTCTCGCCGAATATCCCGATAAGCTCATCTTCTTTAAGAAATGCACTGAGGATTATATATACGAACAGACACTTGGGACAGTTACAGCACCATATCCCCTGCTTGCTTCCCGCATTGCAGCTTCTGAATGCCTTATGATAGTCCTTGTGTCTTGAAAACAGTGCCGCTATCTGTATCTCGGTAAGCGGTCTTAGCAGACTGAAATAGTGTATGTCAGAATCTGTCACCGTTTTGAGGTATTCATCAAAATCCTTTTCAAATTCATATGATTTTGAGTACTGATGATTGACATACGAATCCTTTACAGTGGATTCATTGGCGCTGTTCTCATTCGAAAGCGCTATGTATTTTATTCCTGTCAGATAGGCAGTGATAACCGTTGACCATGCCACTACTGCGGAAAAAGGTATATGGCCGTTTAAGAATCCGAGTTCATTCAGTTCGAGTATGCCTTTATCAAGTATTCTTTTTGCGCGATAATCAGATTTTTTATCCCTGCATATATCAATGACATTACGCGTGGTCTCATTGCCGTTTATACTGTATGTGGTAATGCCTTCGCTTTTTAAAAGCTCAAGCGATACCACCGAATCCTTGCCTCCTCCCACAGGAACAAGGCATCCTGTATAAGCCTCGTTATCATGTAATATTTCGCATGATGAGTCTTTGCTTTTTATTGTGAGCAGGTCATCCTTTGATATAACTATATTGTTTCGGTAGGCAAATTCACCCAGACCGTTAAAAAACAGTTTCTCCCACCATTCAGTCTGATATTTGCTCAGAGAGCCGCATTCCACTTCCACAACGGGAGGGCAGACACATTTATAATAGCTGATAGCCTCCACCATGCCGAGGTTAAAGACAAGCTTCTCAAGTATTGGGTCGTTTTCTTTTATATCTCTGGTGCCAATAGGAAACTCCCATCTTGATCTGAATTCTCTAAGACCCGGTATCGAGAATAAAAACGCAACCTTGAAACTGCCGTCTTCCTTTTCGATCGTATAATCCTTATATACGAATCTTTCATATTCTTTTCTGAATCTGTTGAACTTTTCCATAGAAACTATATCTGTGTATTGACTCCGTTAAGATTTACATGCTCGTTTGCATCCATGGGGATTATAAGGTATTTCTGATCTCCGAGTATCTGGCTCTTTATCTTTGATGCCTTGTCGGGCTTTACACGCAAGACCACATCATATGTCTTAAGGTCCTCAATGTATGTAGCCGCCTCCGAAAGCTGCTTATCCTTTTCAACGATCTCGGTTTTTAGCGTGTTTACTTCCTTTACCAGTTCCTGTTCCTTTTTAATCTTTGCATTGGCTTCGAGTGCCTTGGTGTCTATCAGATTTGCGATCGCGGGCATGTCGTCACCGAAAGTCTCCTTGACTGTCTCGGAAACCTTCTTTGCAACAAAGGCATCCATTCCCTGCTCCACCAGCGCCTCTTCAACAGCTTCATTTGTAAGGATCACAGATGCTATCTGGGCATCGGTCATCTCCTCTGAGGTATCGATCTTATCGTTTAACACTTCCTGAACTCCGATGAGAGCCTTTTCGCATTTCTCCTCATCGGTCCCGAACGCCTTTTTAACTATTGCGTGGAATGTCTGCTTCTGTTCCGTTGCAGTGAGTCTCGGACCGCAGCCGAGTACATCCGACACAAACTCAGGATGCGAATCCTTGGCATCCCTTATAAAATAATCGACCTTGTGTATATCGGCGCTTGAATCGCAAAATGCAGGAAACAAGAATCCCATATCCGGAACTCCGACTACCCAGTCTCTGATGCGGGCACCTATCCTGTTCTCATCCTTTCGATATCCAAGTCCCGGCTTTGACAATGCAACAGGACAGATAGATACCAGAAGATATTCATAGACCTCTTCCGATTCATCAAGTTTCATCTTATCCGATGTACGGCTCATTATGTCATATGAGTCATGGAACACGAGTATGAGGTAATTGCCTATATACTGGTAGTTATCGATGATCAGATCATAAAGCCTGTCAAGAAGCTCCTCATTATCAAGATTGCTGGCTCTTAAGCCGTATAGAAACTGCTGTTTACCTCCGACAGCCTCTTCATCAAGCGGGAAGTCAAGCTCAAGTATGTTATTGCCGATGGTTCCGGCCATTGTCTTTTTTGCTATATCAAGGAACTTGTAAAACTCTTCTTCATCCAGATTTAAAAAAGTCTCGTTGAGCTTTAAAACCTTTTGACGGGATGCATCAACGTAGCAGCCTGCCATTCGGCTTATGGTACAGCTCTCCTTCTTAAATCTTCTCTTAAGCTCCATTAAATCTTTCTTGTTCACCTGTTAATTCTCCTGAGATAAATTTTTGAGCACATCCTCTATGGACATATCGTGATCATTCGCTATACGAGCGATATCATCATATTCGTACTTTTCCCTGGTCACTCCATAGCCTGTCGAGACCTTTTTCCTTATCTGTCCGAACTGCGAATCAGATGTCTCGAACTTTCTTTCAAGAACGTATCTGTTCTTGCTAGATTCTCTTATACCGATCGTAGTGGTATGAGCAAAGATCAGTTCAACGATCACTTTCTTATCCTGTGGTCTGCATAAAACAGTGAGCTTTATACCGGGACGGGATTTTTTCATCCCCACTGCAGTAGTATAGACCTCAAGCGCTCCCGCATCAAACAGTTTCTGCATGGCATATCCGATAAGCTCGGGCGACATGTCATCCATGTTGCACTCAAGTTCTATTATATCATCTGTTTTATCTTTTGATTCACCTAAGAATACCCTGACGCAGTTTGCTGCTTCAAAATCCTTTTTGCCCATGCCGTATCCTATCTTTTCGGTATTCATAACGGGCATATCGCCAAAACTGTCGCCAAAATGCTTTAAAAGAGCTGCACCTGTCGGTGTGCACAGCTCTCCCTTAACAGATCCTCCGTACATGGGTACATCTTTAAGTATATAGGCGGTTGCAGGTGCAGGAACGGGAAGTATTCCGTGGGCACATCTTACCTGTCCGCTCCCGACATGGATCGGAGAAACGACTACTCTGTCAGGAGATATCCTGTTCATCAGAAGACATACCGCAGCAATGTCCGCAACAGCATCCATGGTACCCACTTCATGAAAATGTATATCACTTACCGGCTTGTTGTGTGCATGACTCTCAGCTTCAGCAATGAGCTCGTAAACACTCATGATATCATCCTTGACTTTATCGGGAATGTTCAGATGATCCCTTACGATATGTTCAATATCATGAAGACTGCTGTGGTGATGGTGTTCTTCATTATCATGATGGTGATTATGATGCTCATCGTGATCATGGTAATCGTGGTGATGTTGCTCGTGATCATGATGATGTTCATGGTCATGCATGCTCTCGTTTTCTTCAGTACCGTTTACCGTGACACTCATGTGAGTCCCCGTAATACCACATTTAACGGTCTGCTCGATCTTATATTCAACACCCGGTATTCCCAGTTCATTTAGCTCATTTACAAATGATTCTCTGTCTTCAATAAGTTCCAGTAAAGCTGCCGTGAGCATATCGCCCGCAGCACCCATAGCGCACTCGATATACAGTGTTTTCATACATTCTCCTTATCAGTCTTATCAATAACGGTGATTTATCATGCTAGCCAGATAACCTGCTCCGAATCCGTTATCTATATTGACTACAGATACTCCGCTTGCACATGAATTGAGCATTGAAAGAAGTGCCGAGAGTCCGCCAAAAGAAGCTCCGTATCCGACGCTTGTGGGAACGGCGATGACAGGACAGTCTACAAGTCCTCCTATGACACTGGCAAGTGCCCCTTCCATTCCGGCTATAGCTATTACAACTTTTGCATCCATCAGTTCGTCTACATGTGATAACAGTCTGTGAAGCCCGGCTACACCGACGTCATATAGCCTTATCACCTTATTGCCGTGAACCTCAGCGGTAAGAGCTGCTTCCTCGGCGACGGGAATATCTGATGTTCCGCCGGTTGCCACGACAATGCTTCCTATTCCGTCTGCTTCAGGGATTTCTCCGACAATCCCTATGCGAGATGTCTGATCATATTTAATATCACAGGTTTCAGAGATGATATTTGCCTGATCGTCTTGCAGCCTTGTTATCAATATGGTTTTGACTCCATCCTTTTTCATGGAGTCAATTATACCCAATATCTGCTGAGGTGTTTTTCCTGCACCGTATATGACCTCCGCTGCTCCCTGTCTGATCTTTCTGTGATGATCGACCTTGGCATAACCCAGATCCTCAAACGGCTGCTTCTTGATCGCAAGTACGGCATCATCCACGGTTATTTTTCCGTCTTTTAAGGCTTGCAGTGTATCTCTGATATCATTGTTCATATTTATGCCTCTATTTTCTGAACGCGTTTCTTATATCTGTAACATCCTGTTTTAAAACTTCGTATCCGACACAGAATCTTACCTTTTCATATATCCTTGTTGCATCAGATATATCATTTCCTTTTGATCTTAATACCTCTGATCTGTTCTCAAAAGGTGTTCGTGTTTGTTTTATATTCGCACCTTTTTTCTTGTAGGATATCAGTTCCTTTCTGTATATCTGTCTTACTTTTTGTATATTTGTCTTAAAAACACTCTTTCTGCTCTCTCTTGTTGTATCAGTTCTTGAAAGCCTTTCCCTTACTTCGTTTTTGACCCGATAGCTTCTGTGACTCCTGTATCTTCTTAATCTGTCTTTCGTAAGTACACGGATAACGGTCATGATCAGTTTAAATATGAAATAGATCAAAAGAGCGGCTATCATAACCGATAAAAGCGCTTCCAGTATTCTTAAAAGCTGGGCGAATATGTTGTCTTCGGCTGCAGGAAGATCCGGCATCTTAGGCCGGGCCATTCCATAATCGATCGATCCTTCCTCTGCTGTAACAAACGGCATTATGACCAGCCAGAATCTCTTAAGGATTAGATATACAATGTCATTTATCTTCTGTATGAGCTCATCAGTTCTGACAAATATCATAAATGCGATTGCAAGCAGTATTATGCCTGCAGCGATATAGGTATTGTTTTTAAACAGTTCCCTAACCGGCATATCATCTGTCAGCTGTCCTGATCTGCTCAGATCGTAAAAATTTGATATCAGCATCCTGACTAGCAAAAAAGTAACAAACAGGATACCCATATTGAATATGATCTTAGAGTATCCGAATTCAAACGCACCCGAGCTCATAAAGAATGCCAAAAGGATCAGGCCTCCGCATCCCCAGAATATGTCCGGCATGCTTTCAAGACCGTTAAACCAGTTATATATATCAAAAGCACAGACCACTATGGCTATAAATACGATCTTGACCTTGCTCGTGATATCGATAGGTACCATGATACATGCCGCAACCATAACTGCATGACATATCAGATAGATATACATTTTTGTTATGTGTTCTCTTAACAGATATGATACGGTAAGCACCGCACCTATGGCTGCATATTCGCTTGCTGGTATATAAAACTGCATACCGGAAGAAAGCGTCATATCCGCACTCATGACGATAAGATATAGCATTATGAGATTTATGGCATCCCTGTATATCGGGAATCTTTTAGTAGTCATGTTCTATACCAGCCATCCTGTGTATTCCTGCGAATCAAACTCATCCTCTATTCCTGTCAGTCTGTATTCGGGTATTATGAAATGAATGCTGAATCCGGCATTTCTAAGTGATTCGTATTTATCAATGAGATCCCGTTTTCTGTAGTTTGATACAATTATATATTCCACAGGATCCTTGCTTGCCGTAACCCTCTCGTCCAAAAGCTTTATAAACGAAGCCGGCGCCTGGGCAGTATTAAGTCTTGCAAGTGCAACCTCGATGGAACGTATATGAGCCATATCCGCTCCTGCATCGATAGCGGGGCATTCCATCTGTAACGGGCTCTTTTCTCCGTGACCTCTTCTTCCCGCCTTCTGTGAATGATTCATCTCAACGGAAACATCTATGCCGTTTGTATACATTGCGGTAGGGATATGTTCCGTCACATAGTACGCAGCAAGATGTGATGTGATCTTTATAGCCCATTCCACAACATCCTCGGCGTGCTGCATGCCGTTGGCTTCAACATTTAAGAGCAGTACCACCTTTTTGGAAAATGTGGTGTTATATGTATTAACCAGAAGGGAGCCGTGTCTGGCCGTTGTCTTCCAGTTAATGCTGTGCATGCTGTCATAGGGCTGATAATCCCTTATTCCAGCAAACGTAAAAGGATCCTCATTGATATGAAGATTCTTTTCTATATCACCTAAAAGATCATTGACGCTCGTAGGCACATCTTCATGTGCTATATGTCCCGGCAGGACACACACGCTCGCTTCATGAACTCTGGTATCTATCATCTTCGCATCCATAAAAAAGGAGCGGCAGATAACATCCATGTTTTCCATATGGAAAAAGCCCCTGTGACTGCACACAAAGGGATATGTCCTTGTGATCTTCTGCAGCGGCATAACGGTAAAAAACTCGTTTCTATAATATCTGTCTGTTACCTTCGTGTTTTCCTGTCTTTCAAACAAAAATGTCCTTGTGATCGAAAACTTTACCTGAAGTATGGGAAGCGGAAGATACTTTCTGTTAGTAATGATCTCCTCAAGCACGTTATTCTCGTCTTCATACAGTATTTCCCTGTCAAAGGATATACTGACATCAAGATTCTTGTTCCATAGCTTCTTGTAAACAAACCTCTGTATGAAAAAGATCACACCCGCAAGGACAAATGCGATCAGTAATTTCATTTAAAATCCTCGCTGGGTACATTTATCCGATCTAGTAAAGCTTTTACGATCTGTCTCTTTCCTTCGTAATCGGTAGCTGAGTGGAACAGCATCCTGTGCGTGAGAACGCATACAGCCAGTTCCTTTATATCCTCCGGAATGACATAATCCCTTCCCTGAGTCAGGGCATGAGCCTTGACAACTGTCTGCAGCGACAGCGCTGCTCTCGGACTTGCCCCGATAAGGATTGCCGCATCTTTTCTTGTTGCCTGCATTATGTCCACGATATACTTAACAAGATCGGGATGTATTTTTACAGTCTTTGACATTTCTTTCATGTCATTGACATCGTCTGTCGTGATAACAGGACTTATATCAGACATGGGATCCGATGACGTGAATCTGTTAAGCATTGCAGCCTCCTCCTCGGGAGTCGGAAATCCCATGGACAGCTGCATGGTAAATCTGTCAAGCTGGGCCTCGGGAAGAGGAAATGTTCCGGCAGTCTCGATCGGATTCTGGGTAGCTATAACCATGAAGGGATTACCCAGAGACCTGCTTACACCATCGACCGTAACCTGTCCCTCCTGCATTGCTTCGAGCAGAGCCGACTGCGTTCTAGGCGTCGCTCTGTTTATCTCATCAGCTAAAAGGATATTCGTCATTATCGGACCTTCCACAAAAGTGAATGCGTCTTCCTTCTGGCTGTATATGTTAAGACCCGTGATATCGGCAGGCAAAAGATCCGGAGTAAACTGGATCCTTGAGAACTTTCCGTCAATGGAAGAAGCCATTACCTTTGCAAGAGTTGTCTTTCCTGTTCCCGGTGTATCCTCCAAAAGAACGTGTCCTCCCGCAACAAGCGTTGTTATGACAAGATCTATGGTCTTCTCATTTCCTATGATCACTTTTTTGATATTGCTCCTTAGAGCATCGATCCTGTTTTTTGCTTCATCAAATGATTTTACTGCCATTTTTACCCCCTGCTGTTTATTCTGTTATTTATATATTCTATATCCTTTTTTATCATGAAACTGTCCAGAAAATATGCCATGACAAGCACTGCTCCCACATAGATAAATGCCATCCAGAAGTTGCTCGGATAAAACCATCCTACTATAAATCCGAACAGCATTACAACACCGGATATCGCAAAATATTTAACTACATAGCTCATAATGACAGACAGAGTGAGATAATCATCAAATACATTGTTTATCACCGATATCATAAGTGCCAGCAAAAACAGCTGCAGTATCAGCTTTATCTCATCTGTAACACCTGACCATATGATGGAAATGGCAAATACCGCCAGTATCATGAGCGATGCCAGTATGCATGTGTCCCTAAGAATCTTTTTCATTGTCTCTCACCTTTAAAAACTCTTTTTATATCTTTCAGATACTTTCTCGAAACGATGAGCATCTCGTCATTATCAAGTATTGCCTCCAGATGGCTGTTCTTTACCTGCTGTATCTGCCTAAGATGATCCGTATTCATGATGCAGGTCCTTGATATCCTTACCAGGGATGTGCCGTCTATGATGCTTTCCAGCTGAGGCATCGTACAGTCGAAGCGGTAAACATCCTTTTTGGTATATATGAACAGCTTTCGTTCAACATTCTCGATATAGTACACATCGCTCAGTTCGATCCGTATCTGTTTGTTATCGTCATAAGCGCTGAATCTAAGATCAAGGCTGTTTATCTTCTGTATCAGTCTCATCGTCGATTCATTGTATTCGGGATATTCAATTGTAACAGTCAGGGGTTTACCCTCTACCTGTCTTGTTACGATCTGCATTTTTCTTCCTCAGAAACAGTCTTATGCCGATCAGCAATATATCGGCACATATCATGATCATTCCCCCAAAAAGGCTTGCCGGAGCCCATATAAGCAATATTTCGCTCAGCGAGGCACTGAATATCAAAGGAAACAGAATGATCATTGTCAAAAGCAAAAGTACAAGAACGATCTGTGAGCCGATCAGAAGATATTTTTTTCTAATAAAGAAGACGGCTATGAAAAGAAGGATACTAACAAGTGTGATCGCCGAAAATATGACGTCAAACACCGTCCATACATCACTTGTTATCCTGCCTCGATCCCTGCCTTTTACTATATCAATAATACCATTACACAGGCTGTCTGTGGAAGCAGAAACATTCAGATTTGTCAAAACACAGACACCGATATCGTTCTTATCCGAAAACACTATCCTTGATGAATAGTTTGGGGTTCCTCCCGAATGACCGATAACATCACCTTCAAATCTCTCCCATCCCGAATAATAGTCTCCCTTCTCTGTCATCATGCTCTTTATGTTATCAATAGAATCTTTAAGATCTGGCAAGACATCTGCCCCGTCAGCCCATATACCGATCCATTTGCTCATATCCTTTGCATTTGAATAAAAGTATCCGGCAGGGATGTTCGCTTCTCTTACAGGTATGTCATATTCAAAAGTATTACGATAAACCAGTCTTTCTCCGGCAATGATATTTTCTGTTTTAGATGGTATCCCGACATATGTACTGTTTAATCCGAGAGGTTTAAGTATCTCGTTTTCCATGTATTCGCGATACTCTCTTCCTGTCACTCTTTCTATTATCGCGCCGAGGATATTGTAATTTGCGTTTGAATAAGCATACTCGCTGCCCGGTATGCTCTTAAGCTGCTTTCCGCTCATGCTGTATGTCCATTCACTTAATGTCATACCGTCGGCTGCACTCGGAAAATCCTTTTCACTGTTTGTAAAACCGCTTGTCTGCCTCATAAGGTCATCTATCGAAATATCTGCCTTCTGACCGTTGTAATATGCTTCAAATCCCGGTATGAGATCTGAAACAGTATCATCTTTAGACAGCAATCCCTCATCTATCAGATGTTCTATGGCAAGACCGGTAAATGCCTTTGTCATCGATCCTATCTGATACAGGCTATCCGAATCACCGTAAAATGTTGTTTCTCCATTTTCATAAACAGCAACACTCACATATTCGCAGCTTGTACTGTCCTTAAACTCTTTTATGATATCCTCAACCGCATCCGCAGTCTCTGCCTTTGCTCTACAACTTAAGCAGACAGATAAGATGATCATCATTAAAATCGCATTAAAAATTTTTCTCATAAAAATATCCCTCCATGTTTCTTAACTGAATCATAGAGGAATACCTGATCATTATCCATATATGCATACAGAAGATGCAATTTCGGATACATATAATGCATTTTAAAGTGACATCACATAAATCTGACACGGATTGGCCTCATCCCAAATCTGGGGAATGACCTCAAACTCCTTAAACCCGCATGCCAGGTAAAACCTGTTCGTCCTGTCATAATCTTCATACATGCCCATCTTGACAGTCTTTACCTGAAAGAAGGAATATCCTTTCTGCTTTGCTACCAGCATGGCTTCATCAACAAGAGATTTACCTGCACCTGATCTGTGACATTTTTTCAAAACTCCCATTACCGCCAGTTCAACAGTATCCTTTCCAGTTTCCTTAAGGCATAAAAATCCTACTGTTTCTCCTTCCTGTTTTGCTGCAAGAAATATCCAGTCTGCGCAGTCTGCTATATACTGTTCCCTGCTCTTCTCTACCTCAAACCACTCGGTCAGATCTTCAAGTATCTTTCTTGCACAGAGCTGTTTTTCTTTTTTATCCGTTATCTGTTCTATTTTCATACTCTTTTTTATTCTCCTAAATCAAATCTGCTTCTTTGCAAATTTCACATCTTCTGTATTACAAAACCGCCGTCTTGATCAGATATATGATCATGAGATGCAATGGATAGAATACATAGAAAAACCATTTATGGAATGCGGCTTTGCTTCCGGGCTTTCCGTTATAGCAAAACGCAAACAGGAAAGGCACCATGACAACACCTGTCTGGAAAAATGCTGCTAAAGGATTTTGGGCATACAACATGGCAAGAAGCACCTCACATACTGCGACTATAGAAAAAGAAATCCATTTTTTTCTGGGTTCATCACGATATATATATGCAAACAGTGCCCAAAGAACTGCAAATATCGACCAGTCACCAAAAAGCGACAAAAAGCATGCAACTATGACCAGGATGACTTTTACAGCTTTATACGTATTTAGCTGATCCCACATCCATACAGTCAAAAAAGCAATAAAAAGCGTCCAGATCATACCGAACATACCCAGACCGATATATGGCCATACTCCATAATCGTTAAGAGAATATGGAATCCATGATATCATCGCAAAGATAAACAGTCGCAATGCATACTTACATTTGTTTCTTGTGTACTGATAGCCCTGTGCCAAAAGAATAGCCATTCCCGGTCCTGTAAGACGTCCTATGAAGTGCAGGCACTGACCTGCAATGGATCGTGTCGGAATGAATGCCCATGTGATATGATCTATGAGCATAGCAATGATAAGTATGTACTTAAGCTGATTTCTGTTAATCTTCATTTATTTAATCCCCCAAACTCCCGCCTGCATATTTGAAAGCCATATGATCTCAACGGCTTTAAATCCGCAGTCCTGCATCAATTTCAGATGCTCATTTATAGTGATCGGAAAGTAATCCTTCCCGTATCTTTGTATGTGCTTCCTAGCTTCATCAGGCGTCTTCCCCTGTCTGACCTGATAGCGCTCCCATCTTTTAAGATATATGTCTGTTCCTATATCCGTAAACGGTGATATGTTTTCAAAGGTTATAAATGATCCGTTTTCCTTCAAGGCATCATAGCAATTCTTAACAGCCGTCCGTCTGTCTTTCATATCAAAGTAATGGAATACCTGTATAGCCGTAACGACATCAAATTCATTTATGTACGTTAGCTTACGGGCATCACAGACATTAAATTCAGTGTTATCGCTTTTAAATCTTTTACAGGCAGTATCTGTCATTTCCCTTGAGGAATCACAAAAAACAAATCTGCCTATATCAATATCGGTATCATTAAGAGCGATACTTCCCATTTTCCCTGTTCCGCATCCGACATCAAGCCAGCTTATCTTTCCGTCATATTTCGTCTTAACAAGCTCAGCTGTCTGATCAAAGAAATCTTCATAATACGGAAGTGTCTGTTTAATTTTTAAATCATATTCTGTTGAATCAAAAGCTGAAAGATTATCCTTCACAGTCTGGATATCCCCCCGATCTTTACATCTTATATTCGATAATATGACTTTATATGATGGTCTTATCTTAATCAAGTGTTTGAACCTAAGATGCAGATATCCTAAGTCAAGATGCATTTATCTGTGACCAAGATACATCAAATATCTAAGCCTTTGATTCATAATCAAGTCTCATAAGAGCCTTCCCGTTCGGAAGTTCTTTAACAAATCTGTTTCTTTCTCTGCATCCGATTTTTCCCATCACATCGCCAAGCTCATCTTCCTTAATCTCATGATGGATGTCATCCAGTCTGTCAAAGCAGTGAAGGTACGGTGAATCGGATACCCAGTTTTTCATATCAGTATTGATCTGAATTATGCATGAAACATATCTTGGTCTTATCTTTTCAACAGCCTTTGAAAATGCTTCGTATCCGATATACTCTATAAGAAGATTTGCTATTACGAGCTCTGCATCAGGAAGACTGTCACAGTCTTTTGTAAGGTCAAGACATATACACTCAAGTATCCCAGAAAGAGAAGCGTACCTATCCAAAACTGCTTTCAGATATTCTTTGTTTATGTCTATGCCGTAGACTTTTGCGTACTTTTCTTTTGATACATGTTCAAGACCGTTTCCTGCGGCAATGCCGAGTATCATGCAGGTTGAGACATTGAAATTCTCAAACTGCTGCTTCATCATTTCGTTTAACGTCTGAAGCTGCCTGACACTGTCAAGTCTCATGTGATTTTCATAATCGCTAAGCCTTATATCCTCCCACGGATTCGGATCTTTTCTTATTATCGAAAAGTACATTCTGTCTTCATACTTTCCGTCCATGTAGAAATAATCCCTAAGCACGCCTTCATATTCAAAACCGCATTTTTCTATCACTTTTCTTGACGGAGTATTCGATGGTCTTACACAGATCTGAACTTTATGGAATCCGATCCTGTCAAACCCGTAGTCAATGACCGCTCTTGTTGCTTCGCTGGCATATCCCCTGCCCTGATAAGATGAACCTATACAGTACTCTATCTCACCAAAGTGATTATTTCGATCCACCAGGAAATAAGCTATCTGGCCTATGCATTCACCGGATCCTTTTTCTGTTACCGCCCATCTGAAGAAATGCTCATCATTATAGCCTTCTATGTATTTATCTAAAAGCGATCTTACTGCTTCATATGTCTTGTATGACGGTTCTCCGTACATATGCTGAATGTTATCATCGGCTACCCAGTTATTTAACATCGATTTTGCATCTTCATATGTAAATTTTCTTAAAAAGAGCCTGTCTGTCTCGATATCTTCTGTACCACACGGATTAAGGCCATCCTTCAGATATCTGACAACAGCGATAAGGTCATCCAAAACAGTTTCCGAGATTCTTCTCATTTCATCGTCTGCAGGTAAAAGATCGGGGACCATTATCGGTCTTAATCCTCCCCTGTGTGCCGATCTGACTCCGTTATACGAATCCTCTATCGCATATGCTCTTTGGTATGAAACATCAAGTTTATCACATGCAAGTAAAAATATCTCAGGATCAGGCTTACTCTTAGATACCATATCGCCCGTAACTATCTCATCAAAGTAATCCAATATACCTGCATCCCTGAGCTGATTTATCACCTTCTGTCTTTTAGTAGACGAGGCCAGAGCGATCTTTTTATTGTGCTGCTTTAAAAAATCAAGTATCTCCTTTACCCCGTTCTTTACAGGAAGCTTTCCGCCGTCATATCTTTCGTGATACATTTGAGATGCTTCTTTTGCATACTTATCATAGGGAAAATCATCGCCGTAAGCTTCGATCATGATCTCTCTTGTCCTTTGATCAGTAGTTCCCGTACAGGCAAGGTATGGCTTTTCTATGTTCTTAATATCATATTTATCTGCAAGCTCTATCCAGCAGTTCATGGTTGCTCTTTCGGAATCAAAGATCACACCATCCATATCAAATACTACGGCATCAAAGTCTTTCATCTTTTCCTCTCATCTAAATCCTTACATTAGCAGCCAGCCATTTTGCAACTCCGTCATCCTCATTGCTGTCTATGACTGCAGTGGCATACGCTTTAAGTTCATCGGCAGCATTTGATACTGCGTAACATTCATCCGATATCTCAAACATCGGGATATCGTTAACCGCATCGCCGAAACTGATCACTTTTTCACATCTCCACATTTTTTTAAGCTTTTTGATCGCATTAAATTTCGATGCATTTGCCGGCATGATCTCGCACCAGTATTCCGGTCTGTAGAGTTCCTGCTGGATCGTACAGCGATATCTGGGATCATTTGAAAAGATATCATATATGGGCATTAGTTCTTCTTTTTCACCTATGCAGGTAAAATAGAACATCTCTCCTTCATACAGGCTTTCCATGTCAGTGACCGCTCTGAACCTCTCATCGCCCGGTCGCATGCTCAGATATCTTTTAACTCCCTCGTTTTCGTACTCGGGAATCCAGGAGACTCTCTCTATCCCGTCAATAAAGGAATAGACCATCGGACTTATACCGAATCGCTCAAGTGTCTGCCGTACCTTTATCCTCTCTTCATACGTAAAATCCTCACGTGAAAGGATCTCTCCTGTCGACGGCATGAATATGAACGCTCCGTTATATGCGATCACAGGTATCTTCGTAGAAAGTCCTTTTGTAACTTTTGAAGCGGATACCAGAGACCTCGCAGTCGCATAGGTAAACAGCATGCCTTTATCAACAAGATCATTGATCGTTTCTATGCTATACGGATTGATGCTGTCATGCTTATTTAGCAGTGTGCCGTCAAGATCGGTAACGTATAATATCATCATCATTCTCCTGCAGGAATCTCATCGTTAAGACTCTTGTTTCGATAGTTAAGGTTTGTCCTTAGTGAATAACCCTGCCCCTCCCAGAATGCATTGGCAGGATCGTTATCCTTAAAGACCAGGCCGAATATCTTCTGGATACCCTCTTCTTTAAGGGCATTCTCTGCAAGCGATACCAGATGGGCAGCTATTCCCATGCGACGATAGTCCTTATGAACGCACATGTGATGAATTATGGCCCTTCTTCCGTCATGTCCGGTCAGTATCACACCTATTATCTTGCCGTCCTTTACAGCAGCAAAGCAGGTGTTGGGATTGCGCTTTAAATAACGTTCTATCCCTTCACGGGTATCATCCACGGGATTAAGCGCCCTTTTGCTCTGTTCGGTGCTTATCCATAATTCATATATCGCATCATAATCATCTATTGTCACCACTTTTGTTGTATATTCCATTGTTTTCTCCTATAATATCATGAACCGGTTCCGTCAAATCTTTTAGCTCCCAGCATCCAGAACTTGTAGCTCAGCCAGAAAAAGGCGATTCCGATGATCGGTGAGAGCTTTGACAAGATCGGTATCTCATCAGGTCTTAATATCACGATACCCGGATAATATGCTATGAATGCGATCGGTATCACGAAAGTAAATATCACCTTGAATATTCCGTCAAAGATGCTGACGGGATATCTTGCGTAATCCTTGAATCGAAACATTACTACCATAACATATCCGGAACGCACTATCCAAAAACATGTTGCTGCGGCTGCATTCATGATCGCTATCATGAACAGTGATGCCGTTATCAGCAGAAATATCAGCTGTATCATGGTCACAACGGTTACGGGGATACCCAGATGTGACCATGAATAAACTAACACCGCTATTCCGAATGCAAGCTGTCCCAGCCCCTTAACATCAAATACTTCTGAAATAAAGTAAAAAAATACATTTATAGGTCTGAAACAGTACTTGATAAAATCTCCAGATTCAACCGAATATCTCAGACTCCAGTTGTTGTCAAACAGACACTGAAGCGGTGTAAGCGCAATAAGCGAGAATCCGTACAGAAACAGCATTTCATGATAGTTCCATCCGTTTATTGATGGGAAATTCTTAAACAGTATATAAAATGACATAAACCCTACAACGTTAGTAAGTACCATACCGAATGTGGATATGATGAAATCAGCCCTGTAGCTCATCTTGCTCTTAAGATCCTGTATTATTACTTTTCGGTATATACGGGCATAAAAACCAAATCCCCTTCTTTTCTTTAAAGCCAATTCATTATTCATACTCAGCCTCCGTTAACCGTTATTCTTCTGACCGAAAAATTCCAGAAAGCCCTGCTTGTTAAAGACAGTATCACACACCATACAGCCTGTATGGCAAGCATTGTCCACATACCTGAATCAAATGTATATCCCTGCTTTTCAAGCAGTATGTTCAAAGGTGTGTCATATATACATCTGAAAGGCATGAACTCTATAACTGTACGCAGCTTTTCGGGGAAAAATACAAGCGGTATCGTTGCTCCCGAAAGAAGCAGTACCACGCTCTCCTTTACAATGTTGATCCCCCAGGTTGACTCCGTATAAAGACATATGGTAGCCACGAACATCTCTATATAGAAATTGACCAAAAGCGCCAGTGCCACGGAAATGACAAACATGACCATATTGATCCCTATATGTATAGCCCCGTGGGTTATGAAATAAACCACAATGAATGTTGGTAAAAAAGTCAGAAAGAATGTCATCACATTGTTTCCAAAATAATTGAAAAACATATATCTTCTGTAGTTCATCGGCTTTAGCAGATCCAGGATTATCGCTCCCGACTGTATCGATCTGCTCATGTTCCATACTATATACATCTCAAGGAAATTGAACAGCGCCGTGGCAAGAACGAGATATATGATGGTATCCGTAAAAGTCATGCCGTTTACTACGGGTGAAGGCGAAGATGCATATATCGATCTCCACAGATAATAGATCAGTGTAAGATATATAAGATTTCCAAGAATCGTAACGAACGTTCCGAGTCTATATTGCAACTCCTGAATTATCCCTGCCCGCGTCAATGCCAGATATTTTCTCATATTCATCAGCTTCTCCCTCATAAATCTTCTTTATAACTTCCTCAGTTGAAATCTCTTCGAGCTTGATATCAAGAATCTTTCCTTTCTTCTGATATTCGGAAATGACACTCATGACATCTGTCTTTGATTCATCGATAAGCTTTTCTTCCCATACGTCTCCGGGAAGTCTCAGCTTAAGAGTCCTGTATGAACCGAAGTATGACTTTAAATGATCGATATCATTGTCATATATCATCTTGCCATGATCTATGATGACTATCCTCTCGCACAGAGCATCCACATCACCCATATCATGTGTTGTCAGTATGACTGTTGTCTTTTTTCTTTTATTGAGTTCCTTTATCAGCTCACGTATCTTTGCCTTCATAGAAACATCAAGTCCGATAGTAGGTTCATCTAAAAAGACTATCTTTGGATTATGCAAAAACGCAGCCAGAATATCGCTGAGTGTTCTCTGTCCCAGGGACATCTGTCTTACCGTCTTATGCAAAAGCGGCTCAAGATCGACCAGACTCTCATAGAGCTTTATCATTTCCTCATATTCGTTATCAGGTATAAGGTATATCTCCTTTAAAAGCTTAAATGATTCTATAAGAGGAAGCGACCACCACAGCTGACTTCGCTGACCAAATACTACACCGATGTTTTCCGCATTCTTTGTCCTGTTCTTGTAAGGAATACATCCGTTTACAATTATCTCTCCCCTTGTAGGCTCCAAAACTCCCGTCATCATCTTTATGGTTGTCGATTTGCCGGCACCGTTTGGTCCCAGGTAACCGACGATCTGGCCTCTGGGTATCTTTACGGATATGTCATCAACAGCAGTCACCGTCCTGTAGTCTCTTGAAAACAGATCCATAAAACTTCCTTTTAGGCCTTCACGTCTGTTTAAAACCTTGAATTCTTTTGCTATCCCTTTCATTACTATTGCGTAATCTTCATTCATAATGTGCGCCCCTCCTTGTAAATTTTTATGTTTTGGATTATACTCTGCTTAAAAAGGAAAAAATAGCCATAAAATTCTCCGATTTTATAACAATTTTATAAGGGGTATGGAAAATAGTGATAAATGAGTACAAGGGGCTGGTAAGAACAAGAGACGACGGATCGGAGCTGATCAACTATGATGATGCCGCTTTTCCGTCATATATATACGATGGTTATGTGTATAGCGGATGCACATGGGAAAAGGTTCCTCACTTTCATAAGGATATTGAACTTTTGAGTGTTCATTCATCCTGCATGGGCTATTCGGTAAACGGTACAAATATCTTCCTTGAAAAAGGAGATACTATATTTGTAAATTCCGATCAGCTGCATTACTCATATGCAACCCCTCCACGCGAGGGAAGATATGTCATTGCGGTAATGCATCCAAGGATACTGTGTGCAAACTATGCCGTGGAGGCAAAAGCCATACTTCCCGTCATATCAAATAAAAAAGTACCGTTCATCCACTTTAGAAACGGGGACAGAGACGCCGCACGTATGCAGGAACTGGTCCTGTTTTTAGCCAGACAGGCTCACGGTAATGAATTTCTCATAACAAAGACTTTCTTTGAAATATGGGAGATAATAATGACGCGAGTAAGCGAGACCGGTGAATTCAGTCAGGATGAGATCATGAATCAGGATGTTCACAATGAAGTCCTGAAAGCCATGATGAACTTTGTTGACAAGAATTACATGAACAATATTACACTTAATGAAGTCGCATCGGCAGGCGGAGTCAGCAGATCACTTTGCAACACTATCTTTAACAAATACACGCAGATGACTCCGATCGAATATATAATGCATTTCAGGACAAGAAAGGTTGCCGATCTTTTGCAGTCAGGAGATATGCCAATGTCTGAGATAGCTGAGATGACAGGATTTTCCAATGCCAGCTATATGGCGGAAACATTTAAGAAATTCTACAAATTCTCACCGAGAGAATATAAAAAGACAATGCAGAATCAATGATGTTATCCGCATATAAGAAAGGAATAGATATGTCTTTTTCATTTAAGAATTTAACCACACCGTCAAAGATAAGGATAGTGTTATTTATATGTCTGCTCATATGGGCAGTATACTGCTTTATAGCTTATTCGACTGATCTCAATAATGGAGGAAAGCTGTCAGATATTTACATTAATACATCGGATATAAATGATATATACGTAGACGGCAGCGATCTTACATGGGCGATGAGACTTATGGGAATAGGTCTTAACGGAATGATCACAGTTATGGTCTTTTTTATCTTGTTATTCCTGATGGTCGCAGAAACTCTGCTTGTTCTTGTTCCGACACTGCTTCTCAGAATTATAGGCTTAAACAAAAAACTCATCTTAACAGTAAGTAAAGATGAGTTCAAAATAACAAAAACTATATTTCTTTTAGCGATATGTATCTCTCTGATACTCGAATTTGCGATAACAGGTTTTATCGCTATCATTCCAAAGCTAATCCTGTGTGTCACATGGATACTTCTCTGTCTGATATATGTGAACGGCTTAAAGCATAGTGTGGAAAAGAAAGAACTCATTGAGCTTCAGAGATTGCACGAAAGCGATCAGCAGTAATGGATCATCTTTCCCTGCTGATCTTTCCGTTTTCAACGCGATAAACCATATCACACTTTTCTATCGTCTGGAGTCTGTGAGCAATGATTATCAGAGTCTTGCGGCCGTGAAGTCTGTTTATAGAATCCATAATGGCAGCTTCCGTATCTCCGTCAAGGGCTGAGGTTGCCTCATCAAGCACAAGCACTTCGGGATCTTCAAACAATGCTCTTGCTATACCGATACGCTGACGCTGTCCACCGGATATACGGATACCTCTCTCTCCAATACCGGTATCAAGCCCGTCAGGCAATCCCTTTACAAACTCGTCAAGCTGAGCTTCCTTCAATACTGCCCATACTCTCTCATCATCTATCTCATCATCCGCATAACCGAATGCTACGTTTTTCCTTATGGAATCATCGATCATAAAGATGGTCTGAGGTATATATCCTATATTCTTAAGCCATCCCTCGTAATTGGTCTGTACATCTACTCCGTCGGCAGTTATATTTCCGCCTTTAAGAGTAAGAAGACCCAAAAGCACATCAACCATTGTTGTCTTGCCCGAACCGGATGTTCCCACAATACCAACAGCGGATCCTACCGGGATCGACATCGTTGCATGGTCAAAGATAAGCTTATCCGTATTAGGATATGCATAGCTTATATCATTTATCGCTATCTCCTTTGTAACAGGAAGTTTGGTGATCTCTTTCTTTACGCGATAAGCTGCCTCATCATAAACAACGTTCTCATCGTTTATCTCAGTCTGCAGATGCTCAGAAACATTCCACAAAAAAGGCTCAAAATAGGAAATGGATGTCATGTAGTTGTTCATCCTGTTCGCACTCGGCAACAGTCTCATTGCTGCAAGCGCAAATACGGAAAGCTGAGGAAGCAGCTCATCCGCCGTAGCTCCTCCCAGCATTACTACAGACATATATCCGACAAGACCCGCTATACATATAGTCTCAATAAGAAGTCTGGGTGTTGAATTATATATGTTGTACTTCTGGACTGCACCTACATATCCTTCGCCGCAGCGAGCATATTCATTGATAAAGTAATGTTCCTTTACGGCAACCTTGATCTCCTTGATGCCCATAACGGCTTCTTCTATCCATTTGAAAAGGCCGCTGTAATAGTCCTGATTCTCCTGACCGGCTTTATACATGATCGGCTTTAAGAGCACCTTAATGACTAAAAGCACGGCAAGCAGAAGTCCTGCTATGGTTATAACCATGGCAGCATCGACCGTTATAAGTACCGCAACAAGACAGATAAATACAACTACTTCGCTGGTAAGCTGCAGTATTGTCAGAATGAGAGCATACATGTTGTTGACATCAGAAGTGATGTTTCTCTGTATAACTGCTGTCTCGGCCCCCAGATAGTATTCGTACGGGCGCTTCATGAAATTGATCATCATGCGCCTTGATGTGGCAAACTGATTGGTGTATACAAACTTAAGCTGTATGACGTTCTGTATGAATAAAAACAGATTCTTTAAAACGAACGCCAGAACAAGGACTACCATCATGACAAGCGCGAACTGTGTCGGCGAACTCATATGAAAGCCGTTGTATACAGCTGCAAGATACTTGTTCTCAGTTACTGCATTCGGATCAAGAAGAACCGTCATAACAGGAACGATAGCAGATATCGAAAGAGATTCAAGAACACCGCCTATGAGCATCAGAAATACGATGAGCACCATTTTTTTCTTCTGCTTTTTATCCAGTAATATATTCAGACGTTTTAAAATCTTTAACATAAAGCCTCCGCTATACGCTTTGCACCGAATCCGTCACATATGCCTTCCATTTTTTTTCTCATTTCAGCAAGCTTTTTCTTATCCGATATCAGCTCAGCAAGATTGTACACTATACGATTCACAACAGCTTGTCTTTTTTGTCTGATATCACCTGCAGCTATCATTATACCGTGTTCGCCATAGTAGGCCGCATTTTTAAGCTGGTTGTCGGCAATGGCAAATTCTATGGTCGGAACCTTCATGCAGCACAGTTCCGTCAGCATGGTTCCTCCGGCAGAAACAGCCATATCACATTCTGACATAAGCTTTGCCATCTCGGTGACATTTCTGTGAATGAATATGTTATCAGAGCAGAATGCAAGTCTCATAAGATCCTTTTCATCATCCGACATGCTTCCTACGACAACATGAAAATCAGCCTTTTTAAGAGCAGGCTCATTCTCAATCCCGCTTAGGATATCAAAAAGGATATCCGTCACATCTCCTCCGCCGGCACAGACAAGTACATTTGTAGGGATAGTGCATTTTTTCTCATATACTTCGCCAAACTGCGGTCTGAGCGGAGCATAAACGGGTCCAAGAAGAAGGTTTATACTTTCACCATACTTTTTGTCATATCCAAGATCATTTGCATAGATATTGTAATTAATGACAGTATCAACAGGCATCTTCTGAGTGCAGAGATCATCCATGTATACAAATTTTGAATCACTGGCAGCCCTGAGTTTTTCAAAGTATTCTGCATCAAAACTGTATGAATCAAATAAAACAGTATCAACGTCATGTTTTTTTATCAGTTGCGAAAGCAAATCTGTTTCACTTGCGGGATTCTCCCATGAGGATCCAAGGATCTCGCACATAAAGCCTCTTTCTCTTACAAAAGACGCAGAGTCCTCATCTGCTACAAAAAAGATCACATCTTTTCCAAGCTTTATGGCTTCATCAGCTATCGTCATACATCTCATGACATGACCTGTCGCTATTATTCTGTTGGCATCTGTTCTTATACCTAGCATAAACTAAACCCTGTAATACTCAGATATCTTCTTTACAGCCAAAATGACCGACTGCACATCTTCATCCGTCATTCCGTAGTACAGCGGAATGGATATCATCTCTTCATAAAGCTTTTCTGCCTTGGGGCAGAGTCCCTTTTTATATCCCAGTCTCTGATAATGCGGGAAATAGTAAACAGGGATGTAATGCACGTTACAGATGACGTTCTCCGCTGCCAGAGCATCAAAAAACTGTCTTCTGTCAATTCTGAGCTTTTCAGTATTTAATCTTAAGATATACAGGTGTCTTGCCGTATCGGACTGAGGTATCTCCTTTTGAACGATGACAGTATCAAGTTCATTAAATGCACTGTTATACATATCAACTATCTGTTTGCGGCGTTTCTTGAACATCTCAAGTTTATCGAGCTGACTTATGAGAAGTCCGCACTGTATATCAGTCAGTCTGTAGTTATATCCCATATCAACCTGCTCGTAATACCACGGACCGTCAGGTTCATTTTCAAGCAGTGAACTGTCTCTTGTGATCCCGTGAGATCTAGCAAGCAGTAGCTTCTTATAATACTCCTCGCTGTTTGTAAGAACAGCTCCGCCTTCACCGCCGGTGATCGTCTTTACAGGATGAAAGCTGAACGTTGTCATATCCGCTATAGAGCCGACAGGTTTGTTGTTATAAAGCGTACCGATAGAATGTGCACCGTCCTCTATCAGAACAAGGTCATTCTCTCTGCAGATACTGAGGAGCCTGTCAAGATCAACGGCCTGTCCGGTATAATCCACTGCAACAACAGCTTTTGTATTTTCATTTATATGCTCCGCTACACTGTCGGGATCGATATTATAGGTCTCATCATCTATATCTGCGAATACGGGTTTAGCTCCAACATACAATGCACAGTTTGCACTAGCCGCAAATGTGATCGGCGTAGTGATCAGTTCATCACCTTTTTTAAGTCCTGCTGCCATGGCAGCCATATGAAGAGCAGCGGTTCCATTGCTGCATACTACCGCATACTTTGCTCCTGTAAGCTTGCAGAGCTTCTCTTCCAGCTCACCTACCTTCGGACCGCAAGTCAGATAGTCGCTCTTTAGTACATCAACTACAGCATCATAGTCTGCCTGATCCAGATACTGATGTCCGTAGTATATCTTATTTTCTCTTACGGGTGTTCCGCCCTCTATTGCAGGTATATTCATATTTCCCACCTTTGTAAAAGGACATGCAGGATTTTCTGCATGCCCCTGAATACTGTTTCTATTCTCTATTTTTCGAGATCTATATCCTTAAGCAGTTCCTTGATCTCATCCACAGAAAGCCACTCGGTATTATTTCCCGAACTGTATGAAAATCCGTCAGCGACCTTTTTACCGCCAGGTATGGGTTCTTTCTGCTTATCATTGAATACCATCTGAGGATATACGATAAAGTGCTTGTCATATTCATAGGTGGTCAGAGAATCCTCTGTTGTCACCATGATCTCATGAAGCTTTTCTCCTTCTCTTATACCTACCTCAGGCATCTCGCATCCGGGAAGCATTGCCTGTGCAAGATCAGTTATCTTAAAGCTGGGTATCTTGCTGATAAATGTCTCTCCGCCTCTTGCTTCCGAAAGGGCCTTTATCACAAGCTCAACACCCTGTGTAAGACTGATCCAGAATCTTGTCATTCGATAATCAGTTATAGGAAGCTCGCTTCCTCCGTTTTTGATGATGTTGTTAAAGAAAGGTATTACGCTTCCTCTTGAACCTGCAACATTGCCGTAACGGACTATTGAGAAGTTAACATCCTTTGTACCTGCATAGCTGTTTGCTGCTATGAAGAGCTTATCAGATACAAGCTTTGTTCCTCCGTAAAGATTGACAGGGTTTACTGCCTTGTCCGTTGAAAGCGCGACTACCTTTTTGACATCCTTGTTAAGAGCTGCTTCGATTACATTCATCGCACCATGAATGTTTGTCTTTATTGCCTCGTTGGGATTGTACTCGCATGCGGGTACCTGCTTAAGCGCCGCTGCATGTATAACATAATCAACTCCCTCAAAAGCTCTCTCAAGCCTGTCCTTGTCTCTGACATCGCCTATGAAGAAACGAAGCTTGCTTGCATATTCCTTCATCTCGTTTGCCATGACAAACTGTTTATATTCATCTCTTGAATAGATTATTATCTTCTTGGGATCGTAATGTGTAAGGACATATTTGGTAAAGCATTTTCCAAATGATCCTGTACCGCCTGTAACCAGTATGGTTTTATTGTTTAACATATTTATTCCTCTTTCCTTAAACATGAACTACATAATTATAGCATAGTTACTCCCTGTTCCACAACTTTCCGGAAATCACTCCGACAGGTTCGCTAAATCTGTCAAAGATACCCTCGTCATCAACGGACTGTTCACCCTGGCAATAATTCTCATTCCACATTGAATAGCATGCACCAAGCATCCTTGGTGACCACGCAGGGATCGCTTCGTATGTATCCTCATCATAGAACAGGTTCGGCTCCCATTTATCTTTTAGATTATCCATATCGAGTCTGTCAGATCCGCTTCCGACAATGATGTAAAGGTTTGCACTGATGCAGTTTATTATTCCGAATCCGCTGTTATAAACCTCCAGAGGATCAGACCATATGGCACTCCATACCATCATCTGAACATTCTTGTCTATCGAAGCTGTATCCATCTGATTGTATGAAATGCTTCCCCAAAGTCTAATAACCTTATCCTCTGACATTGCTTTTACGGATCTGCATAGCTTTGACACATATTTTGAATAAGCGGTATTATCACCGAAAAACTCATCCGTTCCGAGATGAAGCACACTGCATTCCTTAAACAGAGGATCTTGACCTGTAAGATATTCTCCCCACAGATTTGTCGTAAATTCCATCACCTCCGGCTTTGATACATCAAGTGTATCTGCCAGTTCGGGATAATCATCATAGCCCAGTTCAGGAAACAGTTTAGTGATCGCAAGACTGTGGGCCGGTGTATCTATCTCCGGTACAATGTCTATGCCCATATTTTTTGCATCGGCTATGAATTTTCTAAATTCTTCATCCGTATAGTAAAAGTCACTTGTCAGTCTCTCATCACCAACACCGACTGAAGAATCAAGTCTGTATGCACTGAACAGATTTCTCGCACCTTCAACCGTACCGTCATATTCGCTTGAAGATATAATCGCATTATCAGAAAGATGTATCTGGAATGTGTTCATGTAATTATCGGCAAGTGTATCAAGCATTCTGTATAACATATCCATTGATACCGGTCTTCTTGCCACATCGAGCACAAAGCCTCTTACCGAATATTCGGGATAATCACGTATAATGCCGCATTCCCAGCTTTTATCATTTTCACTGATCATATGGCTTAAGGTGACTCTTCCCCAGTAAATTCCCCTGTCTGTATTTGCGGTAAGGCTGATACCGTCGTTTTCAATCTTTATCTCATAACCTTCATCACCCAGGTAATCAGCTTCTTTAATGCTTACATCAAGCAATGCATCATTTTCTCTGTTGTTAAGTGCTTTTAAGAGCGAATCCCTTCCATCAAACGAAAACTCTCCGTCAGTTTTCTTCCACTCTCTTACATTCACGTTTTTGAATTTAAAATCATCCCTGCTGCTGTTATCCGACGCAGGCAGGATAATATCAAATCCCTCAATATCCCATTTCTGATATCCGTAATAAAGTTCATATCCGAGATTTATATTAACGGGAGCGATAGTATCCGCAAATGTCTTTTTTTCATGAAGGAGATTGTCATAGTTAACTCCTCCTACTTTTAATACATAACCGTCAGGCACCTGCGGAACAGGAACCTGTCTGTTGCTTCCGTCTGTAAGCTGAGGCTTAGCTATAACAAAACTGTCGCATTCATCATCATATACTTCAAGTTCATAAACAGAAACATTCTGATAATACAAAGAAGCGTCTTCTTCGTTTTTAGTCACATCCGTGATATGAAGTCTTAAATACCTGGCACTTAGTGCTTTTTCATAGTATATGATCTGAGGATTGGTAACGGCTGGTTCATTAAACTGACTGGCCTTTGTCCAGTTTATACCGTCCTCCGATACTTCAATGCAGTACTCACAGGCATTTGTTCTTTCCCAGTATATCTTTACAGCCTGGATATTTCTTGTATTCTTAAAATCCGCCTGAAGGAAATGATCATTATTATCCCAGTCATTTACCGATGACCATCTTGACTCCCTGTCGATATTTCCGTCAGAGGCCTTTGATGCTCTGTAGTAGCCGCTCTCCTCATCCGATGCTGTTACCTTAACTCCCTTGTCATTCATAAGATTGTTACGGCCTATAAGCACATGTATCCCGTCATCCTTAACGGTCTGGGAAAGCATCGTATGAACGGATGTATCCTCGATTCTTGAGATCTCCAGATAGGGCGTTAAATCTTTTTTGGCTGCCTTAGCCCCCATGAATACGATAAGACCCATACTCGGCAGGATATACACAACAAGCGCAAACAGAACGGTCACAGCTATGAATACTGGCTTTGCGATCCTATCAAACACTGTCTGTTTATTAAGCAAGAATGCCAGGCAGAAAATGACAATCAGCCCTGCAATAAACATCAAAAATCCTGCTCCAAGTCCGGGCACCGAATAATCCAGTATGATCTGATCTGTACTGCCTGTAAGTTCTACGGCAAGCAGACCTCCCAGATAACTGCTCACATTTGCCTCAGAAGAATGCCATCCAGTGATATATGCCATAGGCAAAAGAATATATCCTGACATATCTTCACCGGACTTTATTATAACCTGGCCTTTTCTGTTATCAAAAACCAGAGTTACCGGTTTCTTTTCATTAAGCAGTGAAGAAAAATCCGTAACATCCCTGATGTTGTCAAACTCCTCCTTGGACACATTGACCGCACCACTAAATTCGCCTTCCAGTCCGAGCAGTGTATCACTCAGCTCACTTCCGCCATAGGAGGTGACTGATATCCACGGAGTCTCATATCCGAGTCTGTTCATTGTATTTACATACTCTCTGCTCTCGCCTGACGGTACATAAGCCGACATGGAATACTTTCCGGTAACAAGAGCTTTGTTTAATATCTCATCCTGATCTTCTCTTTCATGTGATGAATATACACTTTCCTTTTCTTTAACATATGTACTGTTCATCTTAAGGTAGTTTGATTCATTTATGGCTCTTGCCTGAGAAGTCTGGGGAGCCAGAACAGCCATGAACCAAATCGTTCCCATAAGAGTTGAAAGAAAGACAGTCTTTATGCAAAAGATCCTGTTCTTGCCTTTCTTAAGCACTGCGATCATCACTGATGCGGCAAGTATAGAGATCACAAGAGCGATTGCATAGATAAGCAGAGTCTCCTTTTTGCACATTCCGCTGATATCAAGTGTCGCAAAAGCCTGCGAGAACATGAGCCTTTTTAAATAAACAAAAGCTAAAAGCACCAGACCGGTTCCAAAACATATTAAAGAAAGGATTATCTTAAGACTCTTTTTATCCTTTACTTCTTCTTTACATTCGCACTCATTTATAATATCTATGACAAGTATGATACCAAGCCATACAACAGTATATCCGTATCTGACAGGGAAACACTGATAAGATCCCAGATGCCACAAAAGATTTACAGGCTCGATGATCACGGAAACGATCATCACAATCATTGCAGCAACAACCGCTTTTGATCTTTTTAAGTATTTTATCGTATCTTTTTTAAGAATACAGACTGCAGCCGCAAACAGGCCTAGAACCACAGGGTTTGATATCTCCAACAGTCTTTCTAATATGTTGTCGAGTCCGTGATGAGTGATGACTGTAAGTATCGATGAATTCTGAGTAGATCTTGCAGAACTTAGAATATTGATCACTGCAGGATATGTCGAGAATCCGGACAGAAGAATGGATGCCACAAGTGATATTCCAGTCAGTAACCATTTATGCGCATTAATGCTTAGTTTTCCGCCATCCCTGTTTTCATTTAGAATAAAGCATACACTGTATACAAACGAAAACATGCAAAGCTGTATTCCGAACTGAATACTTAAAACAAATATATATGCCAAAAGGAATATGAATGCAAAAGGCTTTTTATCCTCAAGCAGTCTCTTAAGCGCCAGATATAAAAACGGGAACAGCACGACAATATACATCCATCTGATGATCTCATACTGATAAGCCATGTAGTAAGACATGCCGTAGGTTACGGATAGTGCGATCTTGAGATATCCCTCCGTCTTTTCGGATATCCTGTTAAGAACAAAATATGCCGATAATGATGCGGCAAGTGAATAGAGTATTACCAGTATATTTACTGCCTTGTAAAGATTTGCTCTTCCAAATATTAGCAGGATATAGTTAAACGGGTTTAGAAGCTCAGTCAGACTGTCACTGTAAAGATTGATGCCGCCTCCGATATGAAGATCAACAGCAAGATTCTTTGTGCCTGTTACAATATCGTAGAATCTGTACAAGAGCGGAATATACTGTGAATTGAGATCAAGAGCGGCAACGGAACCGCTGCCGAATGGAAAGAAACCGTCAGCGATGAACACAATAAAAAGGGATAGTAATACTATCCCTGCCGTAATGAGCATACCTTTCTGTTGTTCACTGTTCTTGATCTTGTTCATCTTATTTCTCACTGCAAGCACCATACTGCACACATGATCATGCTGAGCATGGAAAATACGCAAAGACAAGCGTTCCACACAATTCTCATACGCTTGGTTTTAAGCATGCCGTAGCTAATTGACAGAGCCGCTGTCGTAAACAGAAGCGTGATCTCAATGTATCTGAAATGCATGCTGCACTGCTGCGGATATTTATATGCAAAAACAAGATAGCTTATCATCACCGATACATATCCGGCAACAAACAATACCTTGTAGAGCTTATCATAGACCGGTGCATTCTGGTATCCGTCCTTTAATACAAAGACTCTTATAAGGCATATAAGCGCTACAAATGCTATGAATATTCCGGTA
>JAEEUS010000161.1 GCA_016290615.1 Lachnospiraceae bacterium
GGTTCAATAAGGTCCATAACACTATAAGTGGGCCGTATCACATATACGAAATTACGATCTTCTCTTTCTGTATATATTATTTCGGCAACCTTGTATGTAAGATTATAATCATCTGTTAAACATATATCTCCACGTGTTGATATCTCTCTCATATCATTATCTTCTTTCGTTCATTTTATCAAAAGATATCTTCAATATCTTATTGTATCTGGCATCTATCATGTGTTTGTAAAAATTTTTTTGTGTATCAGTGATTAATGGAGTATCATCAATCAAATCATATACTTTACTACTATCCAAGCAGCCTATCACATATCTTAAAGCCTCATTGCATTCTTCAAATTGAAGACTGCTTATCACTTCATAATATGAACTTTTCTTTCCATTAAGCTTTACCTGAGATGTCGGAAACGAGAAAATACGTTTATCCGTTTCTTCTTCCGATTTAATAATTTCGATCATTTCTTCTTCATCAATCAGATTAGGAAAAAGACATGAACCGTTATCAAATACCGGAGCTAACGAATATTTGTTGTTTTCCTTAATAAATCCCCAGTTAGCTCCATGACGATCAAAATTGCCAAGCAAAGCATCAACAATATAAATTCTCCAAAACATTGAAATCGTGTCTTGAACATCAGTCAGTTTTGAATTATCTCGAAGCATCTGCATAATATCTTCGTAATCGTACTGGTACATTTCTTTGTCTCGATCCAATGTGCTTTCTCCAACATCATTGAACGGAACAAACTGCTTCCCATTTACATTAAAATCTTTGCAGGCAACAACCTGCTCTCCATTTCTGTAACCCAGATATGTTTTATGGGCTTTAATCCCACATAATTCAAAAATATGAGAGCCTATAAACTCTGATATATGATTATTTCTTTTTCCAAAAGCCGTCTGCTTTTGATATTTAATCATATAATCATCACCATCTATGATTATTCCTTCTTTTCTCTCGGAACCACCATAATACTTGTTGTTTAATTCATAATTCGAAAAATCAATCGTTATATTCATCACCATTTCCCCGATTCCTGCTGGTAAACATAGTATAAATGCACACACGTCATCGTGTCAATAGAATTTCAATTTATTTATGACGCATTGATTTATACTGTGCGTCATATATATATTGAAATTCTATTGACACACCATACAATATACTATTTTCTTTCCTTTTTTCAAATAAAAGAAAAGACCTCTTATTTGAGGTCTTTTCTTTATCCTTCTTCAAATTCAAAAACAACTGCCGTATACGGTGCCAGATCAAATGTGATCGAATAATCTTTATAATCGCAAAGATCTTTCACTGCTTCGTATTCTTCTTTTAATTCATTTCCGTTTCCGCCAAATCTCGTTTCATCACTGTTTAAAACAACTTTGTATTTACCGGGAACCGGAACGCCCATTTTGTAATTATCCCATTTCATGGGAGTCATGTTGTGGACAAAGATCAGGCTCTTTTTTTCGCCTTCGGTACGTCTTATGAATACGTAAGTGCTGTGATCCGAATCGTCAGCCTTTATCCATTCAAATCCCTTCCAGGAATTGTCATCTCTGTACATGCAGGGATGTGATCTGTAGAGTTTTAACAGTTCACCCACATATTCTTTCATACCTCTGTTAAGGGGTTCTGCCAAAAGATACCAGTCAAGTTCTCTTTCTTCGCTCCATTCACGTTCCTGACCAAAATCCTGTCCCATGAATAAAAGTTTCTTTCCGCAGTGACCGAACATAAACGTATATCCCACGCGAAGATTCGCATACTTGTCCACTTTATATCCGGGCATCTTCTCGACCATGGAGCACTTAAGATGTACGACTTCATCGTGTGAGAGCGGAAGAATGTAATTCTCGTACTCGTTGTAACTCATGGCGAATGTCATATTGTAATGACTTCCGCGTCTGAAGAACGGATCCAGTTTCATGTATTCGCAGAAATCGTGCATCCATCCCATATTCCATTTGAAAGAAAAACCAAGTCCGTCATCTTCCACGGAGCCGGTAACCTTGGGCCATGCTGTAGATTCTTCGGCTATGGTCATAAAACCGGGATACTCTTTGTGTACGACACTGTTTAGATGCTTGAAGAATTCTATTGCCTCAAGTTTCTTGTTGCCGCCGTACTTGTTGGCTACCCCCTCTCCATCTTTCTT
>JAEEUS010000005.1 GCA_016290615.1 Lachnospiraceae bacterium
TTCAGGTTTTGAGCGATGGGGGTGTAATTATCGAACCTATCGGAGAACTTCCATGGAGTAAATGTTGCGCCACCATTATTGATAAATATGGTGTATGCTGGTGGATATCAATTTAACAAATTCCAATATGTCGGGATGAGGGCATAGCCTTTTATCTCGCAAATAATCGTGCTAAAGGTGACGGAAAAAAATCCGAAATTGAAACACTGATAAATAAAGGATTTGGAATATTGATATGTTTTGCCATACAACCCAAAGGTATTGATATGTTCCCACAACCAAACGAGTTGAAATGGTATCCATGTTATCGTCCCAAGCCATGTTGAGAGTGTTGTGTTATTGTCAAAGGAACAGAGGGTCGGGAACGAAAACTTATGAAATTAAAGAATGTGCTGATAGTTGTAAAGGATATTGAAAAAGCAAGACGGTTTTATCATGACCTGTTCGATCTTGAACTGATTCATGATAATGACGGAAACATGATTCTTACAGATGGGCTTGTATTACAGGAAGAGAAGTACTGGACTGAGTTTCTCGGTAAGGAGATTATTTCAGAGAACAATTCAAGTGAACTGTATTTTGAAGAAACTGATATAGAAGGATTTGTCAGAAAGCTTGAGGATTATTATCCGGAAGTTAAGTATGTTAACAGGCTTATGACGCACAGTTGGGGACAAAAAGTGATACGTTTCTACGATCCGGATGGTAATCTGATCGAGGTGGGGACTCCGATGTAATATGGCAAATATCATTACAGTTGTTCGTATTATCTGCAGTATGTCTTTGCTGTTTTTTAAAGCGTTTTCTCCAGCGTTTTATACTCTGTATATCGTTGCCGGAATCAGCGATATGGTCGATGGAACAATTGCGAGAAAAACAAATACTGCAAGTGATTTTGGATCAAAACTGGATACATCAGCTGATATTGTTCTGGTAACAGTATGCCTGATAAAGATGATTCCTGCGATCGCAATGCCGCTTTGGATTATTATATGGATCGCTGTTATAGCATTTATTAAAGTGATCAATATCCTTTCCGGTTATGTGATGCGAAAAGAGCTTGTTGCTGTACATACAGTGATGAATAAAGTAACGGGAATCGCGCTTTTTTTGTTACCACTAACACTATCAATCATTGATCTGAAATATAGTGCTGTGTTTGTCTGTGTACTGGCAACCGTTGTTGCGATACAGGAGGGTCATCTGATCAGATCAGGAGCAGAAAAGTACGTGACGAAAGGACTGTTATGATAGAGACGGAAAGACTCCTGCTCAGGGAGTATACCATGGATGATTTTGATGCGCTGTATGAAATAATGTCCGATGCCGAGACCATGCAGCATTATCCTGCTCCATTTGATGAAGCAAGGACCAAACGCTGGATTGAATGGAATCTGGAGAATTATGAACAGTACGGATTTGGGCTGTGGGCGGTCGTGCTGAAAGAAACAGGAGAGTTTATCGGAGATTGCGGTATCACGATTCAGAATATTGACGGAGAGATGCTGCCTGAGATCGGATACCATATCCATAAGAAGTACTGGAGACGCGGATTTGCTAAAGAAGCCGCTAGATCTGTGAGGGATTGGGTGTTTAAAAACACGGATTACGATACGATCTATTCATATATGAAATATACAAATGTGGGCTCTTATTCAACAGCTATATCAAACGGCATGAAAAAAGTGAAAGAGTATCCTGATCCGAAAAACACAGTTTCTCACGCCTATGCGATCACGCGAAGCGAGTGGGAAAGATTGCAAATGTCATAGTCTTTACCACGCAGGAAACGATGAAGATAACCTCATTGCTGTCAGGAGAACAAGATGGTATATGAACTGAATGATACATATAAAGTTGAAAGACTGTTTGAAGGATGGCAGGAAACATTAATATATTCCTGTCTGCAAAAAGTCATGGGAAAGGTATATGTTACTGATCTAGAGAATCCTGTCTCTGCATCTGCGTTTGTGGGATGCTTTTCTTTTTTTGCAGGAAAACCTGATGTGGAACTGGTAAAGAACAAACCTTCAGGATTTGTGATAATGGTACCGCAAAACAATGCATGGGAAGAATTGATAGAAACGACCTATCCAGATGCCAAGAGAGTTACGCGTTATGCAATAAAGAAGGATACACGATTCGATGTCGAATCCCTGAAAAAGAATCTGAATATCCTTCCTGATGACTATGAATTGAAACCGATAGATGACAGAATATATGACATGTGTTTGGAAAGTCCTGTAACAGCTGATTTTGTTTCCACTTTTGAAAGCAAGGAAAAGTATCTGAATGAAGGCAGAGGAATGGTGATACTTAAAGAAGGCATGATAGTGTCAGGAGCATCTTCCTATACTCGTTACAGAGAGGGCATTGAGATCGAGGTTGATACGATAGAATCACAGCGAAGGAAAAATCTGGCACTGATCGCAAGCTCAGCTCTGATCTTAAGATGCCTGGATGAAGGCTTGTATCCCAGCTGGGATGCTCAGAATATGGGTTCAGTGTATCTGGCACAAAAACTGGGATATGAATTCGATCACGAATACACTGCTTATGAGGTCAAAGACTGAAAAGCCATAAGGATATATTATTTATCAAGAGGATTTAATAATGAATCAATTGTGTATGATAATCAAAGATATGGTAAAACCTAATTTCCTTAATATTAGAACATCGATACAGACTTATGATCGAGATGCGATCTGTTGCGGTGCTCCCTGCTGGAGATGGGCATATCACGCACTTCATTCTGCCGATAAATGGTTTATCAATCCCTGTGTATATGATGAACCATCATTTCACGAAGAAGGTCTGGATAATCCTGATAAGCCGGCATCGGCTGTACTTTCAGATGAACAGCTTATAGAGTATCTTGACAGTATAGAACAAAAGACCTATGCATACCTGGATTCTCTTACCGATGAAATGCTGTATGACTGTCCCGAAAACTGTGAGCATACAAGAATGGAGCTGGTACTCAGACAGTTTCGTCATATCTCTTTCCATACGGGAATGCTTAACGGACAGACAGCACTTGCAACAGGCAAGTTCCCGATGTGGGTTTCACAGGCTGATAAGTATGTAGATGACGGAATCCTTTTTGGTAGATACCGCAAAGGTCAGGTAACAAAATAGTTTTTTGTTCACAATATCGTGCATTGAGACGATTGCTGAGGAAAGATTAAGATTAATTGACAACATCAATTGTAGATAGTACAATTTGAGAGAAGGCAAATTGTATGACAAAACGCCTTGAATTGGGGAATTGAAGATACAACAGCATACTGAAAGGAGTGACTTATGGAGTATACTACAAAGTTATTTGGCAAGATCGATGTTAATGAAGATAAGATCATTGAGTTTCCTGATGGAATACTTGGCTTTGAGGAGCTTAAGAAATTTACATTGATGTTTGACAGCGAGAGCAGTTCACCGACGGGACTCAATTTCCTCGTTTCTCTGGATGAACCTGCATTTATGATGCCTGTAGTACCGGCTATCGCAGTTAAGCCTGATTACTCACCGAGTATCACAGGCGATATTGAAAAGGCTATCGGACCTCTTACGGAAGACAATCTTCTCATCATGGTTACGATGACAATACCTTCAGATATCACACAGATGACAGTTAATCTCAACGCTCCGATCATTATCAACAGTGAATCGAGAAAAGCTGTTCAGTCTATGGTTGAGAACGAGGGATATGATATCAAATATCCTATCTATGAAAGCTTAAAGAAATGATCATATTCTTATGATGATGAGCCTGCAAATCTGCAGGCTCCTTTTTTATTTGGACATAATTCTTTCACACATTTTACAAATTTTATCCGCAAATACATGTCATTATAAATCCATACAATACACAACAAGTAAGCGAAAGAGGTACTGGACATGCAGTTTCGACATGAATTGAAGCATGAGATAAGCACGTCGGATATGATAGCCATAAGGCAGCGCATGAGAGCGATCGCTAAAAGCGATCCGCATGCAATAGACGGGAAGTATTTTATAAGAAGTCTGTATTTTGACACTCCCGAGGACAGGGCTTTGATAGAAAAGCAATCCGGCGTAAGCAGAAGACAGAAGTTTCGGATCAGATATTATAACGGAGATAAATCGGTTATAAATCTGGAAAAGAAATGCAAGAGTGGTGGTCTTGGATGCAAGATATCGGCACCGCTTAACGAAAAACAGGCTGAAAAGATCGTTAACGGTGATACAGCCTGGATGAAGGATTCGGATAATGAACTCATAAGAGAACTGTACAGCGCAATGGTATCTGACAGACTTAGACCGAAGACTATCGTCGATTACACAAGAGAACCGTTCATTTTCGGCCCCGGAAATGTCAGAGTGACGCTTGATTACAACATAAGGACGGGCCTTCATCTGACAGATTTTCTAAATACAGAATGTGTTACGGTTCCCGCTTCATTCGGCACATGTATCATGGAAGTAAAATGGGATGATTACCTTCCTGATATTATCAGAGATGCCGTCTTATTACCGCATTCACGGACGGGCTCATTTTCAAAATATGAAGCCTGCCGTTTACCTATGATATAGAACAACAAATAAATAAGGAGATTAAACAAATGACTTTTAATGACATCTTTAAATCAAGCTTTCTTGAAAATGTGACGAACGTGAGCATACTTGATATGGTGATCGCCATGGTACTGGCTTTTGCGATAGGAATGTTCATTTTTCTTGTGTATAAGAAGACTTACCAGGGCGTGATGTACTCATCAAGCTTTGGAGTTACTCTCGTAGCACTAACCATGATAACGACACTTGTAATACTTGCAGTAACAAGCAACGTAGTTCTTTCACTTGGTATGGTAGGTGCCCTTTCTATCGTTCGATTCAGAACAGCGATAAAAGAGCCACTTGATATAGCATTCTTATTCTGGTCTATCGCGGTAGGTATCGTACTTGCTGCAGGATTGATCCCGCTTGCGGTATTCGGAAGCATAATCATTGGTGTGATCCTTATTGTGTTTGTAAACAAGAAGTCTTCTCTTATGCCCTATATCGTTGTATTAAGCTGTATGGGTCATGATGCTGAGACAAAGGCCGGTGAATTTATCAAGTCCAAAGTTAACAGGTTTGTTGTCAAGAGCAAGAGTGTACAGAAGGGAAATATCGAACTCAATATAGAGATAAGACTTAAATCTGACAACACTGATTTTATAAATGAACTGGCTGATATGGATGGTATAAACAGTGCAGTATTAGTTAGCTATAATGGCGAATACATGGGTTAAGGATATGATATCTAGTAAGAATATCAACAAAATATGTGCAGTGATAACAGCTCTTGCGGTTATCATAACCGTTCTGTTCATGAACGGCGCGTCACTTGGTGTGCAGGCGATAGATTCCGTCTCCTTTGATTATGAGGATACGCTTTTTGATGACAGCTATGTTCATACGATAGATATATCCATAGATGACTGGGATGGCTTTATTGAAAATGCGACCAGCGAGGTGTACAGCAATGCCGATGTCACGATAGACGGCGAGACTGTAAAAAACGTGGGTATCAGGGCAAAAGGAAACACATCGTTAAGCACGGTATCTCAGCTTGACAGTGAAAGATACAGCTTAAAGATCGAATTTGACGCCTACAATGCAAACGGAAACTATAATGGACTTGATAAGCTGTGTCTGAATAATCTCATTCAGGATTACAGCATGATGAAGGATTACATCGCATACAAGCTGATGTACGAGTTCGGAGTGGCCTCCCCGCTTGTAAGCTACTGCTATGTGACAATAAACGGTGAGGACTGGGGACTGTATCTTGCAGTTGAAGGTGTTGAGGATTCATTCCTTGAGAGAAACTATGGCACAAATTACGGGGATCTGTACAAACCGGATACTCTGTCTATGGGAGGCGGCCGAGGAAACGGTGGCGGCTTTGATATGAAAGACATAGATTTTGATAAACTCGGAATGGACAATCCGTTTGAGAATAATGGCAATATGCCTTCCTTTAATGAAGGAGGAACTGATACTGAAAGACCTGATAGCAAAGACAGGGATTCCAACTCTCAAAAGCCTGATTTTAAAGATATGGATTTCGGTTCACAGATGCCGGATTTCGGATCGCAGAGACCTGATTCTGAAAGCGGTGATTTACCTGATGGTCAAAGAGATATGAAAGGCGGATTTGGCCCTGGCGGCGGATTTGGCATGGGAAGCGATGAAGCCAAGCTTAAATATATCGACGATGATACCGACAGTTATTCAACACTTTGGGAAAGTGCCAAGACAAAAGTAAACAAAGCAGATATGAAAAGGCTGATAAGCTCACTCAAATCACTGAGTGAGGGCATTGAGGAGGCTGATACAGACAAGATAGACAGTGCTGTAGATAACGAGGCTGTCATGAGATATATGGTCGTTCACAACTTTGTCGTTAACGGTGACAGTTATACGGGAAGCATGATCCACAACTACTACCTGTATGAAGAAGACGGACAGATGTCTATGATACCCTGGGATTACAACCTCGCATTTGGAACATTCCAGGCGAGTGAAGCGACAAAAGCCGTTAATGATCCGATAGATACGCCGTTATCAATTTCGCAAAATGATACCGACAGACCGATGTTCTCATGGATAATCTCTGATGATGAATATATACAGGAGTATCATGAGTATTATGAAGAGTTCATAGAACAGTTCTATAACAGCGGATATCTTTCAGATCTGATCGAGGATACTTATGAGATGATAAAAGACTACGTTGAAAAGGATCCGACAAAATTCTGCACGGTTGAAGAATTTGACAAGGCAGTAGATACCATGCAGCAGTTTGTAAGCCTAAGATGCGAGAGCATCAAGGGGCAGCTTGACGGATCGATACCTTCAACGGATTCCGGCCAGGAACAGGATTCTGACAGCCTGATAGACGCATCGTCTCTAAAACTTTCAGATATGGGTTCGATGGGAGGCGGCATGGGCTTTGGCTACAGGCCTGGCTCTGATCGTGAAAGCTCTGAAGATAAAAACTCTGAAGATCAAAGCGACGAAGCTCAAACTGATCATAGTTCAAAAAGGAGTGGGTTTGGCACACCTCCGTCAGACATGGGAGGTGAAGGAGGATTTCCTTCCGATAACGGACAAACAGACAGAACGCCGCCGGATTTTGGAGGCGAAACTTCCGACTTTGGCAGCATGCCGATGAACATGGATAGTCAGGGATTCGCCACATCCGGTGTAAATTACATATATATTGCAGTTTCACTTGTCGGGATACTGGCAGCTATAGTGTTTGCAAAAAGATATGGGTCATAGCTTATATGACCCATTTGTTTTATTTAGCGGATTAATGATATAATTAGATGTTTGATTGACGTGATTTTAGACAGGAGAATATATGACAGAAATAAAGCAGAAAAGATTGACCGGTGAGAGGGCTTTGTTTGCAGGATATGATCTTAAGATCACAGACTGTATCTTTGAGGACGGCGAATCCCCCCTAAAGGAGAGTCATGATATCAGTATCGAAAACAGTATTTTCGGATGGAAATATCCGCTGTGGTATTGCAGAAATGTAAGTGTAAGCAACACAAACTGGCTCGAGATGGCAAGAGCGGGCGTATGGTATACGAACAACATAACCGTAGAAAATGCTGTCATTCAGGCGCCCAAGAACTTCAGAAGATGTGACGGTGTAAAACTTACCGATGTTTCACTCACAAAAGCCAGCGAAACATTCTGGAACTGCAAAAATATAAGGCTTGAGAATGTAACTGCAGCCGGTGACTATTTTGCGATGAACAGCGAAAACATTGAGATAGACGGTTTCAAGCTTGACGGTAATTACTCATTTGACGGATGTAAAAATGTAGTCATCAAAAATTCAACACTGATATCCAAGGATGCATTCTGGAACAGTGAGAATATAACCGTATATGATTCATTCATTTCAGGCGAGTATCTGGGATGGAACTCAAAGAATCTCACACTCATAAACTGTACGATAGAAAGCCTTCAGGGCATGTGCTATATTGAAAACCTTGTCATGAAAAACTGCAGGCTGATAAATACGACTCTTGCATTCGAGTATTCGAGTGTTGATGCCAATATCACATCCAATATAGACAGCATACTGAATCCTTCATCGGGTGTTATTAAGGCTGATCATATAGGTGAGCTCATACTCGAAAAGGATCAGATAGATCCTTCAAAGACCAAGATCATATGTAACGGTATAGATACCGAGAGCGATACAGTGGAGTGGAGAAGATGACGTACGATTTTGACACAGTCATATCCAGAAAGAATACCGCTTCCCTTAAATGGGATGTAAAGGATAATGAGCTTCCCATGTGGGTGGCTGACATGGATTTTAAGACAGCACCCGAGATCATAAAGGATCTTGATCAAAGGGTAGCTCACGGCGTATTCGGATACAGTATCATACCCGATGAATGGTACGATGCATATATCACATGGTGGAAGAAAAGACACGGATTTGAAATAGAAAAGGAATGGCTGATATTTACAACGGGTGTGATACCTGCGATATCATCCACCGTAAGAAAGCTGACTACACCGAATGAAAAAGTAGTCATACAGACTCCTGTATATAACGTATTCTTTAACTGTATTTTCAACAATGGATGCAGGGTTCTTCAGAATGCTCTTATATATGAAAACGGAAATTACCGTATGGATTTTGAAGATCTTGAAAAGAAGCTTTCCGACCCGCAGACAACACTTATGATCCTCTGCAATCCCCAGAATCCATCCGGAAAGATATGGGACAGAGAGACGCTTGAAAAAGTGGGTGATCTGTGTGTCAAATACAATGTTGCCGTGATAAGTGATGAGATACACTGTGACATTGTTACGCCCGGAAAGAAATATATACCGTTTGCTTCTGTTTCAACAAACTGCAGAGCCTGCAGCATAACCTGCATAGCTCCGACAAAGACATTTAATCTTGCGGGACTCCATACAGCAGCCGTATTTATACCGAATCCCTATCTGAGACATAAGATATGGCGGGCACTGAATACCGATGAAGTGGCAGAACCAAATGCCTTTGCGGTAACGGCAGCTGTGAGCGCATTCACAAAGGGCGAGTCTTGGCTTGATGAATTAAACGCATACATATATGACAATAGAAAAATCACCGAAGACTATATTGCTGAAAACATCCCGATGATAAAGGCCGTAAGCGGAGAAGCGACATATCTTATCTGGCTGGATATTAAAGATATATCATCAAAGCTTTGTGATCGAATAGATACAAAGAAGATCAGCAGATTTGTTACCGAATACATCAGGGAAAAGACAGGCCTGTTTATGACAGAAGGTGACGAATACGGAGATTCGGGAGAAGGATTTATTAGGATCAATGTAGCATGCCCAAAGAGCATGTTAAATGACGGCCTTAAAAGGCTTAAAAACGGCATAGATATGCTGGTTAAAGAGTACGATTTATGATATGATATAAGGTAATCTGAAAATACGAGGTTTACCATATGAACGGTTTATATGTGGATACAATATCATACGGAGAGGTCAATGCTGTCAGTGCATTCATAATGCTGGTATTTGGACTGAGCGGTATAGCATTTTTGAAAAGACTCAATATGAAGCTGAGCAGATACATGATCGTTTTGTCAACGATGTATATGATCGCCATGATCTGCGAGACAATGCACTATTACCTTGAAGGTAATGTTGTTTCGATGTATGCCGGAAATGCAAGACTCTATATACTTATCAGTGTTGTCTGCCAGCTGGCGGCAGCAGCCATGTGGCTTGCCTTTGTACACAGCCGTACCATAACATCTCCCAAGGTGAGAAATGCGTTTGTCATTACGGGACTTACAATAAATACTCTTATAGTGGCAGGATGTATTGCCGCTTATGTGAGAAATGATGCTGTAGTGGTCTGGGAGAACCAGACAGGTTCGGCGGGAATGCTTGTATGGTTGGTAGAGTGTCTGATACTCATCATATATGCGATATCTCTTCTGCATGCGTTAAGCCTTTTCTTCAAGCCTGCATGGATAGATAAGAGAAGAGCTTTAGCCATGATAGCATTTGTGCTGCCTATCTATATATTCAGCATTCTTCAGATCGTTACGGGAAGATATTATAAGCCGTTTGGATGGATGTTGGCGTATATACTTTATCTGTATATCAGAATGAATGATCTGGGAAGAGCTCAAAACCGTGAACTGATACACTTCTTAAGCATCATGGATTCGATCAAGGAAGAGTATCTCTGTATTTACTATGTAAATATGGATGAGAATACCTTCGAGGCTTATCTTGAAAGCGACAGGATCAAGAGGGACTTTACTTTTGACAAGCACGGCGGAAACTATGAAAAGATGGTCGAATTGTACACCGACAATCTGGTTTATTCATCCGACGTTGACAAGTTCAAGAGTGCATTAAACAGAGAAAATATAAAGAGCAGGCTTGAGAAAATGGATGAGTTCATTTTCGAGTACAGAGCTTATAAGGACGGTGAGCTTGCATCATATGAGATGCATGTATGGAAAGCCAAGGGTGAGAAGGACTGCACCTATGTCGTACTCGGATTCAAGGATGTGAGCGAGGAGAAGCAGAGGAAGCTTGCATCACATAAGAACAGTATGATCCTGCAGAGCCTGGTTGAAGGCTTTGAATACGTATGCTACATCGATTTCGGAAACGAGACAATTGAGGAATATCACACATCTAAGAGATTCGAGTATTTCTTTGACATTGTCGGCGAGAAGGATCCGATGAAGAAGTTTGATGCGATATTCAAGCACGGCATGCCAGAAGAAGACTTTAATGATTTTCGTATCAGATTTAACAGAGATAACGTGCTTGACGAGCTTTCGGAAAACGGCACATACAATGTAGAATGCAGGATGAATCTTGGCAGAGGCAGCAGATATTATTCTGTTAAGGCTCTTGCTGACAAGAGAAATCCCGAAGCGGTTATCGTTGGTATTACCGATATCGATGAGCAGATCCGTGCAGAGATAGAGAAAAAGGAAAGAGCTCAGGAGAGAGAATACAGCATACAGCTTGAGACTACTATCGCGGAGAGAACCGCAGAGCTTCACGAAAAGGCTAAGTCTCTAAATCAGATAAACGAGGATATCATCGAACTTCTCGGTAACATCACCGAGGCTAGGGATGTTGAGAGCGGAGAGCACATCAAGCGTGTCAAAGGCTTTACCAATATCCTCGCAAGAAGGATCATGAAGGATTATCCCGAATACGGCCTTGATGAAGAAAAGATCTCGCTTATAACATCTGCGAGCGCACTTCATGATGTCGGAAAGATCATGATACCGGATGCTATCCTAAGAAAGCCCGGAAGGTTTACTGCCGAAGAGTTTGACCAGATGAAGCAGCACTGCGAAAGAGGCTGCGAGATCCTTGAGAGAGCTCCCAAGGGATGGGATGAGAGTTATCTTAATTTCAGCATGGAGATATGCAGAAGCCATCATGAGAAATGGGACGGAAAGGGTTATCCTAACGGACTGAGTGGCGATGAGATACCTATATCCGCACAGATCGTTTCCGTAGCTGACTGTTTTGATGCTCTTACGACAAAGAGAGTATATAAGGATGCATATACTCCCGAAGAGGCATTTAACATGATCATGAACGGGGAATGCGGTGCATTCTCGCCCAAGGTCATGGAGGCATTCAAGAAGGCAAAGGATGAATTCAAGCTTCAGTTCCTTCATAAGGAAGAGATACATGCAGCACCTGTTACCGGAACTGCCTATGCGCTTTCTGATATCAGACTGCTTTTGGTTGAAGACAATAAGCTTACAAGAAAGATAACTACAGAGATCCTCTCAGAAGAGGGTGCTGTGGTTGTTTCTGTTGAAAACGGACAGGCTGCCATTGATGATATTACCGGTAAGGAGACGGTTGATTATGATGCCATCCTTATGGATCTTATGCTGCCTGATATGGACGGATGGGATGTTGCTGCAAAGATTAAGGAATGCGGAATTAAGGGAGCCGATGAGGTTCCTATCATCGCTATATCTTCAAGTAGCGATGAGATCATGAAGCAGAAGGCACTTGATGCAGGCATGGTCGCATATATTCCCAAGCCGGTATCTGTTTCCGCTCTTACAAAGATACTCATAAGGAGCATGAGAACAGAGCAGGATTCGCTTAAGAAGCGTCTTGAAGAAGTCGTTAAGAGAGCAAACAACGACCCGTTGACCGGAGTTAAGAATATCACTGCATATACAGAGGCTGTCGGTGAACTGACAAGAAAGATTGCCGACAAGGAAGAGCCTGAATTTGCCATAGTTATGTGTGATGTTAATCACCTGAAGAGAGTCAACGATGATTTCGGTCACCAGATGGGAGACAGATATATAAAGAACTGCAGCAAGCTCATATGCAAGACTTATGCCCATTCTCCGGTTTACAGGATAGGCGGAGATGAATTCGCGATAATCCTTACAGGCGAGGATTATGCGAGACGAAACGAGCTTATTGACGATATCGGAGAACGTATTGTCAAGGCAAGAGATATCGACAGCATCGAAAACGGTAAGGCAAGTCTTGCCGTAGGCATGTCTGTATTTAATCCATATACCGATTTCAGTGTAGCTACCGTTGCCAAGAGGGCTGATGATTCCATGTACGTAAATAAGCGTATGATGGAATATGACGGTACATACAATTAACTCTATTGCATCGTTCAGACTGTTGTGCTATAGTAATTAAGTTTTGAAAATGGTTTTATTGAGGAAAGATTATGGTACAGTCAAGAGACGATGTAAGAAATGTTGCTATAATAGCTCACGTTGATCACGGTAAGACAACACTGGTAGATGAGCTTCTTAAACAGAGCGGTATATTCAGAGAGAACCAGGAAGTGGCTGAAAGAGTCATGGATTCCAATGATATCGAAAGAGAACGCGGTATCACCATCCTCTCAAAGAACACTGCGATCAATTATAAAGGAACAAAGATCAATATCATAGATACACCCGGACATGCAGACTTCGGCGGAGAGGTTGAGCGTGTTCTTAAGATGGTTAACGGTGTTATTCTTGTTGTCGATGCTTTCGAAGGCGTTATGCCGCAGACAAAATTCGTTCTTAGCAAGGCACTCGAACTCAAACTCCCAGTTATCGTATGTATAAATAAGATAGACAGACCGGAGGCAAGACCTCAGGAGGTGATCGACGAGGTTCTCGAACTGTTCATGGATCTTGATGCGAGCGATGAACAGCTTGACTGCCCGTTTGTTTTTGCATCCGCAAAATCAGGAATAGCAAGCCTTGATGCAGATGTAAAGGGAACAGACATGGTGCCTCTGTTTGAGACTATCATCGACTATATCCCTGCACCCACAGGCGACCCTGACAAGGGCACACAGGTGCTCATCAGTACCATTGACTATAATGAGTATGTAGGAAGAATAGGCGTTGGAAAGGTTGACAACGGAACAATAAAAGTCAATCAGGACGTTATCATAGTAAACCATCATGAGCCCGACAAGGCTGTCAAGGTAAAGGTCAGCAAGTTATATGAGTTTGACGGACTTAACAAGGTTGAGGTAAAGGAAGCTACCATCGGTTCAATCGTTGCTATATCAGGAATAGCCGATATACATATAGGAGATACGCTTTGCTCTCCGGAATCACCCGATCCGATACCTTTCCAGAAGATATCCGAGCCTACCATTGCGATGAACTTCATGGTAAACGATTCGCCTTTGGCAGGTCAGGAAGGCAAGTATATAACCTCAAGACATATAAGAGACAGACTGTTCAGAGAACTGAATACGGATGTATCTTTAAGAGTCGAAGAGACAGACAGCACGGATGTATTCAAGGTAAGCGGAAGAGGCGAACTGCATCTTTCGGTGCTCATCGAGAACATGCGTCGTGAAGGATATGAATTTGCCGTATCAAAGGCAGAGGTCCTTTACAAATACAATGAGAGAAATCAGAAGCAGGAACCCATGGAGACTGCATTTGTTGATGTCCCCGAAGAGTTCTCCGGAAACGTAATACAGAAGCTTTCTTCAAGAAAGGGTGAACTGCTTGGAATGACTTCCATAAACGGCGGATATACGAGACTTCAGTTTTCAATCCCCTCAAGAGGTCTTATAGGCTACAGAGGAGAATTCATGACCGATACCAAGGGTAACGGTATCCTGAATACGAGCTTTGACGGATACGGCCCATACAAGGGAGACATGATGTACAGAAAACAGGGTTCTCTTATCGCATTCGAAGCCGGAGAAGCTATCACTTACGGCCTGTACAATGCCCAGGACAGAGGAACACTTTTCATTGAACCGGGCGAGAAGGTTTATGCCGGAATGGTAGTCGGTCAGACTGGAAAAGCCGAAGACATTGAGATCAATGTCTGCAAGAAGAAACAGCTGACCAATACAAGAAGCTCAAGTGCCGACGAAGCACTAAGACTATCTCCCAAGAAAGTCTTAAGTCTTGAACAGGCTCTTGAATTCATTGATACGGATGAGCTTTTAGAGGTTACGCCCAAGAATCTTCGTATCAGAAAAAAGATACTTGATTCTACTTTAAGAAAGCGTGACATGATCAACAGAAAGAACGCTGTAGGTTGATTAACACTTGAAAATGCTTTATGCATTTGATATACTTTACTTCGGTCACTGACCGATGAGCTGGTGTGTCGGAATGGCAGACGATGCAGACTCAAAATCTGTTGCGGGTAACCGCGTGTGGGTTCAAGTCCCACCACCAGCAGTGCTTAAAGCTCGTGTTTTACGGGCTTTTATTTATATAAAAAAGGAGAAGGATTTGAGTTCTGAACAAACCGTTAAACTCATAATAATCATAGTTCTTGTACTGCTTTCTGCATTCTTTTCTTCGGCTGAGACAGCCCTTTCCACAATAGGAGAGATAAAGGTCAGATCACTTGTTGAGGAAAAGAAGAGAGGCGCACGCATACTTGCAGGCATTCTTCAAAACTACAGCAAGATGCTAAGTGCGATCCTTATCGGAAACAACATAGTAAACTTAGCTGCTTCCGCACTTGTTACCGTATTTACGATGGAGCTGTGGGGCAATGCGGCAATATCGATAGGAACAGGAATACTTACCATCGTCGTACTGCTCTTTGGAGAGATAATCCCCAAGAATGCCGCAAAGATAAAGGCTCAGAAGATGGCACTCATATATGCGCCGATCATTTACGCTCTTATGTGGATAATGACTCCTGTCATATTCATTGTTGACAAGGTGGCTGCAGTCATCATGTTCTGCTTAAGGATTGATCCGAATGCAAAAAGTGCGATAACCGAGGCAGAACTTCGTACATATGTCGATGCCAGCCATGAGGACGGCGTGATAGAATCAGGTGAAAAGGTCATGATAAACAACGTGTTTGACTTTTCTGATTCGGTCGCAAAGGATATCATGGTGCCCAGGATCGATATGGTCTGTGTCGAGGAGAAAGCAAAATACGATGAAGTACTTGAGGTGTTCAAGCAGTATATGTACACCAGAATACCTGTCTACAGGGATGAGCCGGATAATGTCATAGGCCTGATAAACGTAAAGGATTTCATACTTGTTGAAGACAAGAGAAGCTTTGCGATATCCGATATCTTAAGAGAAACATATTTTACCTATGAATATAAGAAGACTGCCGATCTTTTGATGGAGCTGAGAAAAACTCCTTTCAGCATGGCTTTTGTTCTCAGCGAATACGGTGTATGCGTCGGTATGGTGACACTTGAAGATCTTCTCGAAGAGATAGTCGGAGAGATAAGAGACGAGTATGATGCCGATGAAGAGGAATTCTTCAAGAAAGTCGAGAAGAATGCATACCTTATCGATGCAAGCAGAAAGATAGACGATGTCAACGATGAACTGGGGCTTAAACTTGACAGCGAGGATTACGATTCGATCGGCGGTCTGGTCATCCAGATACTCGACCGTATGCCTCAAAGAGGTGATGAAGTCGTCACTTCTGACGGCATAAAGATCAAAGTCCAGTCTATCGATGAGAACAGGATAAAGAAGGTATTGCTGAGGATACCTGAGAATTAAGTTGCTAAGAATAAAAAAATATGCTATAGTGAACAGGATTATTGGTATAGTATCTATCCAACCTTAGGAGGAAGTATTATTTATGAAACACATTAAGACTTTGGAAACAAGAAACCTTAAGGAGTCTATGAAGAAGGGCGGATGCGGCGAGTGCCAGACATCATGCCAGTCAGCATGCAAGACAAGCTGCACGGTCGGCAACCAGAGCTGTGAGAAGTTAAAATAATAGCATTTCTGAATTTTTAGAAACTATTCAAACTCGAAGTCAAAGATGGCTTCGAGTTTGTTTTGGGTTGAGGTTTTTATGATCCATCAGTACAAGAACAACGGTTACAATATAGTCCTGGATGTAAACAGCGGATCTGTACACATAGTGGATGACTGTGTTTATGACATGGTTCCGCTTCTTGAAGCCATAGTTAAATCCGGAGTTACCGGTGAGACGGCCATTGAAGCGGTCTGCATGGCCTGCGAGAATACAAAGTACAGTTCACAGGATGTAAGAGAAGCCGTAACGGAGCTGCTTGAGCTATATGAAGCAGGACAGCTCTATACAGATGATATTTACGAGAATTATATAATAGATTTTAAAAAGAGACAGACTGTGGTAAAGGCTTTGTGCCTGCATATCGCTCACGACTGCAACCTTGCATGTGAATACTGCTTTGCGAGCGAGGGTGAATACCATGGTGAGCGTGCTCTGATGAGCTTTGAAACGGGTAAGAAGGCACTTGACTTCCTTGTTGCCAATTCCGGAAACAGAGTCAATCTCGAGGTTGACTTCTTCGGAGGCGAACCGCTTCTTAACTGGGATGTGGTAAAAAGACTAGTTGAGTACGGACGCAGCATTGAAGAAGCGAATAACAAGAAGTTCAGGTTTACTCTTACGACTAACGGAGTATTGCTTGATGACGATATCATCGAATTTGCCAATAAGGAAATGGCAAATGTCGTATGCAGCATAGATGGCAGAAAAGAGGTCAATGACAGGAAGCGTCCTTTCAGAGGCGGACAGGGCAGCTATGATATCATAGTTCCCAAGTTCAAGAAGGTCGCTGAGAGCAGGAATCAGATGAATTACTATGTCAGAGGTACATTTACCCATGACAATCTTGATTTCAGTGAGGATGTTAAGCATCTGGCAGATCTTGGCTTCAGACAGATCTCAGTTGAGCCTGTTGTAGCCCGTCCAGAAGACAGCTATGCGCTTAAGGATGAGGATGTGCCGAAGATCATGGATGAGTATGATAAACTCGCAAAGTTCATCATAGATAGAAGAAAGACTTCAGAGGCTGTAAATTTCTTTCATTTTATGATAGACTTAAGCGGTGGTCCGTGTGTGGCAAAAAGGCTCTCGGGATGCGGCTCTGGTACAGAGTATCTCGCAGTAACACCGTGGGGAGATCTTTATCCATGTCATCAGTTCGTCGGTAACGAGGATTTTCTGATGGGCAATGTTGATGAAGGAATAAAGCGCACTGACATAAGAGATGAATTCAAGACATGCAATGTATATGCCAAGGAAAAATGCAGAAAGTGCTTTGCAAAGTTTTACTGCAGCGGCGGATGTGCCGCAAATTCCTATAACTTCCACGGCAACATAAACGATGCTTATGATCTTGGATGCGAATTGCAGAGAAAACGTATAGAATGTGCGATTATGATAAAGGCGGCTATCGCCGATTGGGAGGAAGAAAAAGATGAGTAAGAAAAACGGTATCATAACACTTCTGGTTATGCTGGCTGTTTTGGTCGGAGGAATATATGCAAGCATCTACGGCATAGATTCAAACGGATCGGGCAGTGCAGCTAACATCAAGCAGGGTCTTGATCTTGCCGGCGGTGTCAGCATCACATATCAGGCTGTAGGTACTGAGGAACCGACAAAGGAAGATATGGCAGACACTATCTACAAGCTGCAGAAGCGTGTTGAAGGATACTCTACTGAGGCACAGGTATATCAGGAGGGAAGCGACAGAATCAATATCGAGATTCCCGGTGTACAGGATGCCAACGCAGTTTTGGAAGAACTTGGAAAACCCGGTTCACTGTTCTTTACAGACAAGGACGGAAACGAGATCCTGTCAGGTACGGATGTAGCCAATGCACAGGCTGGATATCAGAAGGACAACATGAACAACCAAGAGGTTGTCGTACAGCTTACCTTCACACCCGAAGGTACAAAGGCATTTGCGGATGCTACAACAAAGGCTGTTACAAATCATGATGTCATCTATATCATATACGACGGTGAGATAGTAAGTGCTCCCGCTGTTCAGGCAGCGATCACTGACGGAAGAGCTATAATCACCGGAAGCAAGACATTTGAAGAAGCTGAAAGACTTGCTTCAACGATCCGTATCGGTGGACTTAAGCTTGAACTTGAGGAATTAAGAAGTAACGTTGTAGGTGCTCAGCTCGGTTCTGAAGCTATTAAGACAAGTCTTTATGCCGCAGCGATCGGTTTTGGTATCGTAGCCGTATTCATGATAGCTGTATACTTCATACCTGGTCTTGCATCTGTTATCGCGCTTGCTATCTATGTATGCCTTACCATCCTGATGTTAAATGCATTTGAAGTGACACTTACACTTCCCGGTATAGCAGGTATCATCCTTTCGATCGGTATGGCGGTTGATGCAAACGTTATCATCTTTGCCCGTATCAGAGAAGAGATCGCTACAGGCAAGACAGTAAGCTCATCTATAAAGATAGGTTTCCAGAAGGCTCTTTCAGCCATCCTGGACGGAAATATAACAACCCTTATCGCAGCGATTGTACTCGGAGCTATGGGTACGGGTTCTGTAAAGGGCTTTGCTCAGACACTCGGACTTGGTATCGTTATATCAATGTTCACAGCACTTGTTATAAGCAGACTCATACTGAATGCATTCTATGCTATCGGTATAAAGGATGAGAAGTTCTACGGCAAGGCAAAGGAAAGAAAACAGGTTGATTTCCTTTCAAAGAAGGTTATCTTTATCGTGATCTCACTTGTATGCATCCTTTCAGGATTTGTATTCATGGGAGTAAACAAGAACTCCATCGGAGACGTGCTCAACTACTCTCTTGAGTTTAAGGGCGGTACTTCTACAAATGTTACATTCAATGAAGACCTTGCTCTTACAGATATTGATACAAAAGTAATCCCTGTTATCTCGCAGGCTATCGGCGGCGGAACAGTACAGGCTCAGAAGGTTCAGGGTTCAAACGAAGTAATCTTCAAGACTTCTACATTGAACGTATCTCAGAGAGAGGCTATGCAGACAGCACTGGTTGATAACTTCCAGGTTGATGCAGGAAAGATAACAGCTGAATCCATTTCTTCAACCATCTCAAGCGAGATGAGAAGCGATGCGATCGTAGCCGTGATCGTAGCTACCATATGCATGCTGATATATATCTGGTTCAGATTCAAGGATATACGTTTCGCAGCAAGTTCAGTACTTGCTCTGTGTCATGATGTACTAGTTGTTCTTGCCTTCTATGCGGCAGCAAAGATCAGCGTAGGTTCGACATTCATCGCTTGTATGCTTACGATAGTAGGTTACTCTATCAACGCGACGATCGTTATATTTGACAGAATTAGAGAGAATCTTGCTGTAATGAGCAAGAAGGAGACGCTTAAGGATCTTGTCAACAGATGTATCAATCAGACACTTTCACGAAGCATCTTCACATCATTTACAACATTTGTCATGGTCGCTGCACTGTATGTATTCGGTGTAACGAGCATCAAGGAATTTGCCCTTCCTCTTATGGTCGGCATCCTAGTAGGTACTTATTCTTCAGTCTGCCTGACCGGTGCGATGTGGTTCATCTTCAGGACCAAGTTTACTAAGGGCGATTCAAAAAAGGAAACAAAGAAAGAAGCTAAGAATTAAGAATACAATTACAAAAAGGATGAGCCAAGGCTCATCCTTTTTTGCTAATTTAAAGGTACGAATATGTCAAAATGGATGGTATCCACAAAAAAATGCGATTTCAAGCAGATAGGCGATGAACTCGGAATAGATCAGGTAGTCGTACGCGTGATGCGTAACAGAGACATGACCGACATTTCACAGATGAAGAGCTTTTTAAACGGATCTGAGGAGATTTTTCACAGCTATGAATATATGAAGGACGTTGATAAGGCCGTGGATATCCTGCTAGACAAGATCGATGAGGGAGCAAGGATCAGGATAATAGGCGACTATGATGTCGACGGTATCATGTCAACCTATATCCTGTGGAAAGGGCTTACGCTGTGCGGCGCGCATGCAGATACGGTCATACCGCATAGGGTAAGGGACGGATACGGCATAAGCACGGCTTTCATTGAAGAAGCCGCAGCTGACGGCATAGATACGATCATTACCTGCGATAACGGTATTGCCGCTACTGAAGCCTGTGATCTTGCTCTTGAGCACGGTATAACCTGTATCATCACAGACCATCATGAGATACCTTTTGAAATGATCGATTCAAAAAAGAAATATATACTCCCTAGCGCACCTGCAGTGATCGATCCAAAGCAGGAAGACTGCATGTATCCATACAAGAATATCTGCGGAGCCGTTGTTGCACTTCGTGTGATCGAGGCTTTGTTTGATGCGATAGGAGAGCCTGAGGATGAACTTAATGAATTAAGAGAACTGGCAGGTTTTGCTACCGTATGCGATGTTATGGAACTAAGGGATGAAAACAGGGTACTTGTCAAGAATACGTTAAAGAGCCTAAAAAGGAGCAAAAACGTCGGGATGCGTGCACTCATCAAGGTGTGCGGCTTAGAAGAAAAAGTGATAAACTCTCACAGCATAGGATTCATACTCGGACCGTGCATAAATGCAACAGGAAGACTGGACAGTGCAAATCTTTCGCTTAAGCTTCTTCAGTGTACCGCCATAGAGGATGCGATAGTAATAGCAAATGAGCTCAAGCTGTTAAATGAAAACAGAAAAGCCCTAACGGAACAGGGACTTATTAAAGCCTTAAAGATAATAGATGATAAACATATATCTGATCAGAAGGTAATGGTCGTATATATGCCACAACTTCATGAGAGTCTTGCAGGAATTGTTGCGGGACGTATAAAGGAGAAGTACAAGAAGCCTGTATTTGTCGTAACGGATTCAGATGAAGTGCTTAAGGGATCTGCAAGGAGCATACCTGCATATCATATCTATGAGGCTATGACAGAGATATCCGACCTGTTTGTAAAATACGGCGGACATGCGATGGCGGCCGGATTTTCACTGAAGAAAGACAAGCTTGAGGAGTTTATAAGACGTATAAACGATAACTGCCGACTAAATGAAGAAGACTATGAGGAAAAGATCGTTATAGATGTTCCAATGCCCATGAGATATGTGACACAGCCTCTGATAGAACAGCTTTCATATCTCGAGCCTTTCGGTCTTGGCAATGAGAAGCCTGTATTTGCCGAAAAGAATGTCGAGCTGATTAGCTGTCGCCTAATGGGATCAATGCAGGATATGGCAAGGTTTAACGCACGTACAAGTGACGGATTTAAGGCGGAACTGGTAGTCTTTAGAAATGCAAATGACATGTTGTCTGCAATAGAGAAAAAATACGGCAGCGCTGCCTTAAAGGATCTGATGGATGCAAGAGCATCAGGGATTCTTATGGATGTGATCTATTATCCTTCGATAAATGAGTATCAGGGAAGAAAGACGATACAGTTTATAGTCGGGGACTATAAGTGATCATCATAAATGTGATATATTAATACAAGGAAGGAGGTCCGAAGATGTTTTCAAAGATAATAATAAACATAAGCGTTGAAAATCTGGATCGTCCTTTTACTTACAGGATCCCCGAGAGGCTGATCGAAAGATGCCATCCCGGAACAAAGGTTTTGGTACCGTTTGGAAATGCAAACCGCATGATAGAAGGTTATATCTTAGAGATCACAGATCATGCGGATATAGATGAGAACAAGATAAAGGATATTGACTCTGTCGTTGTAGAGCAGTCTGCGACCGAATCAAGACTGATAGAGCTTGCGGCATTTATAAAGGAACAGTACGGATCAACGATGAATGCTGCGCTTAAGACTGTCCTTCCGATAAAGAGAGCATACAAGCCCAAGGAAAAAAAGACGATCGAAGCTAAGGCAGACAGAGATGTGATCGTTGAAGCATATTCCGAAGCGATGAGAAAAAAGCAGTCTGCAAAGGCAAGACTGTTGTCTGAGCTGATAGAAGAAACGGTTTTGGACTATACTCTTGTCACATCAAAGCTTAAGGTGAGTGCGGCTACTATCAACTCTCTTCAAAAATCAGGAATAATCAGTGTAAAAAGCGAGAATTACTTCAGAAATCCCGTTGTTCTGGGAAAGAGCAGGGAAAAAGATATTACCCTTAATGAAGACCAGCAGGCCATAACCGATGAGTTTGTCCGCGACATGGATAATGCCATTCATAAGACCTATCTTATCCATGGAATTACGGGAAGCGGAAAGACACTTACATATATAAGCCTCATCAAGGAGGTCGTAAAAAGAGGAAAGCAGGTTATAGTCCTGATACCTGAGATAGCGCTCACGTATCAGACATTAAAGCGGTTTTACCACTATTTCGGAGAACGCGTATCGGTACTTAATTCCACGATGTCTCCGGGTGAGAAATACGATCAGTGTCAGAGAGCGAAAAATCGGGAGATAGATGTTATAATAGGACCAAGATCGGCACTGTTCACGCCGTTTGGTGATCTAGGTCTCATAGTAATAGATGAAGAGCATGAAAATACATACAAATCAGACTCTATGCCAAGATATCATGCAAGAGAAGTGGCTGCAAAGCTGGCCGAGCTTACAAATGCCAGTCTGGTACTCGGAAGCGCGACTCCCAGTGTTGAATCATATTTTAAGGCATTAAACGGTGAATACAGGCTCTTTAGCATGACAAAGAGAGCTACCGGAGCAGTCCTGCCTAAGACCATGATAGTTGACATGCGTAAGGAGCTTCATGACGGCAATAAATCGATATTCTCTGAGGCGCTTAAAGAAGGCATTAAAGACAGACTAAACAAGGGACAGCAGGTCATGCTGTTTTTAAACAGACGAGGTTATGCTGGATTTGTATCCTGCAGAAGCTGTGGAGTGGTAATGAGATGTCCCCACTGTGATGTATCGCTCTCAGAGCATCTTTCAAGCGGAAGGCTTGTATGTCACTACTGCGGCTACGAAGAGAAAAGACCAAAGATATGTCCAAAGTGCGGCTCAAAATATCTGCTCGGATTCAAGGCAGGAACTGAACAGATCGAAGAGGAAGTGCATAAGCTTTTTCCTGATGCCGTAACAGCCAGGATGGATGCTGATACGACCAGGCAGAAAGGCAGCATGGAAAAGATACTCGAGGATTTTTCGGAAAAGAAGGCAGATATCCTTATAGGAACGCAGATGATAGTCAAGGGACATGACTTTGAAGATGTGACACTTGTTGGTATAATAGCAGCAGATATGTCACTTGCGATAAATGACTATCGCGCAGGAGAAAGGACCTTCCAGCTAATCACTCAGGCTGCTGGAAGAGCAGGCAGGGGAGACAAAGAAGGCCAGACCATCATACAGACATATCAGCCTGAACACTATGCGATAGTACATGCCGCTGATCAGGACTACAGAGCCTTTTATGACGAGGAGATACTGTATCGAGAACTTGGAGGTTATCCTCCCGCAAAGGAGATAGTCGGCATCCTTGTTACAAGTGAGGATAAGGCACTTGCACAGACAACGTGCGAAAAGATGGCCGACTATATCAGAAAGACTGAAAACCAGGCTGAGGTCATGGGACCTGCAAAAGCCGGCATAGGCAGGATAAACGATATATACAGATATATATTTTATATAAAGAGTAATGATAAAAACATACTCATCAGATGCAAGAATAGACTTGAAGAGGGATTAAGTCTGTCAAACAGACTTCAGGTCTACTTTGACTTTAATCCCATGAACCCGCTTTGATTCAGGCAAAGGAGAAGATTATGGCTATAAGAAACATAAGGATATTCGGAGATCCGGTACTCGAAAAGGTATGCAAGGAAGTAAAGGAGGTAACTCCTAGGACAAAAGAGCTTATAGATGACATGTTTGATACCATGTATGATGCCAATGGAGTCGGCCTTGCGGCACCTCAGGTAGGAATCCTAAAGAGGATCTGTGTTGTTGACGTCACCTATGAGGATCCGATCGTTCTCATAAATCCGAAGATAATCGAAAAAAGCGGTGAACAGACAGGATCTGAAGGATGCCTAAGCTATCCCGGCAAATGCGGTGATGTTACAAGAGCAAATTATGTCAAGGTCGAGTACTATGATGAAAACATGGAAAAGCAGGTCGTTGAAGGGACAGAGTTGCTCGCTAGAGCACTTCAGCATGAGATCGATCATCTTGACGGGCATCTCTATACCGAAAAGGTAATAGGCGAAGTAAGAAATGTCGGTGAAGAGACAGACGATATCGATGAGGAAGATGAGGAGTGATACTATGCGTATAGTTTTCATGGGAACTCCGGATTTTGCAAGAACTGCCCTTGAAGCGATAATAAAAGCAGGACATGAGGTCGTACTTGTCGTGACACAGCCTGACAAACCAAAAGGCAGAAGCGGCAAGCTTCAGATAAGCGACGTAAAGGACTGTGCGATAAAAAACGGTATTGAAGTATTTCAGCCGGCAAAGATAAAGGAAGAGAGCAGTGTCTCTTTTCTTAAGGGTATAGAAGCTGATATATATGTAGTGGCTGCATTCGGACAGATCATATCCCAGGAGATACTTAATCTGCCAAGATACGGATGCATCAATATACATGCATCTCTTCTGCCTAAGTACAGGGGAGCTGCACCCATCCAGCAGGCTATCCTTGACGGAGAAAAGGTGACCGGTGTTACGATCCAGCAGATGAACATAGGAGTGGATACCGGCGATATCCTTCTTCAGAGGGAATGCGTCATTTCAGAAGACGAAACGGGAGGAAGCCTGTTTGACAGACTGTCTGATCTTGGAGCCGAGCTTGTGGTTGAGGCTCTTGATCTGATAGAGAAAGGTCAGATCATTCCAAAACCCCAGGATGAGAGCAAGGCAACTCACTGCGGCAAGATTAAAAAAGACATGGGACTCATAGACTGGTCCTGGGATGCACAAAAGATAGAACGTTATATAAGAGGCCTCAATCCATGGCCGAGCGCTTATACATATATAGACGGAAAGCAGTTAAAGATATGGAAAGCAGTCGTATCAGATGAATGCGGAAAATGCGCTACTGTATTAAAGGTAGACAAAAAGAGCATAACCATAGCATGCGGTGAAGGCTCTGTCAAAGTCCTTGAAGTACAGCTGGAAGGAAAGAAAAGGATGGAGACATCTGCGTTCCTTTTGGGAAACAGAATCTTGGAAGGTGATCGTATTGGATAACAGGATCAATACAAGAGAAATCGTCCTGGATATGCTGATGGATGTAACCAGAAATAATACCTTCAGCCATATCCTGTTAAAAAAGGTACTTGATAAGTACAATTATATCGAAGAACATGAAAAAGCCTTTATCAAAAGGCTTTTTGAAGGTACGCTCGAAAGGGAGATCACTCTTGATCATGTGATAAACACGTACTCCAATACTCCCGTGGACAAGATGAAGCCTTTAATACGAAGTCTGATGAGGATGAGCGTTTATCAGATACTGTATATGGACAGAGTCCCTGATTCAGCGGTCATCAATGAAGCAGTTAAACTGGCAAAGAAAAGGAAATTTGTTAATCTTGCGGGATTTGTAAACGGATGTCTAAGAAAGATCTCTAGCCAGAAACAAGAGTGTCTTAAGACAGACAGCTTAAGTGTCAGATATGCCGCTAATGAGCTTATCATTGACAGCCTTATCGAAGACTACGGTGAAGAAAAGGCTGTATCTATCCTTGAACAGAGTCTTAAGGAAAGACATCTTTCAGTAAGGATCAGAGAGGATCTTTTCAAGAGTGATATCGATGCCATTCTTGATGAGTGGGAGCAGAACAACATTGATTACAGAGCACTTGATGATCCCGAGTATGCATATATATTAAACAATACCGAAGACTTGAGCAGACTGGAGTGTTTTGAAAGCGGTCTGTATACCGTCATGGATCCTTCGGGCATGATGGTATGTGAGAAGGCAAATATAAAACAGGGTGATCACGTGATCGATGTCTGTGCCGCACCGGGGTCGAAGAGCCTGCATGCAACTAGCAAGGGTGCGATCGTGGATGCGAGAGATATCTCGTCTTACAAGGTCTCCGTAATAGAAGAGAACATTGAAAGACTTAATGCAAAAAACATCACTGCAAAGGTATGGGATGCCACGGTATATGATGACGCATCAAAGGAAACGGCCGATGTAGTGATAGCCGATGTACCGTGTTCCGGATTCGGAGTCATCGGAAGAAAGCCTGATATAAAGAGAAACGTTACAAAAGACAGTTTGGAGTCCATCGTATTGCTGCAAAAAAGCATAATCGATGTAGTATGGCAGTATGTTAAGAAGAACGGATATCTCATGTATTCAACCTGTACGCTCAGAAAAGCTGAAAACGAGGAAATGGTTGATTATATCACTTCAAATTATCCGTTTACAGCAGAGTATATGCAGACACAGTTCCCGGATGATGAACATGACGGATTTTTTATCGCGAGGTTAAAACGGATTGGTTGACATAAAATCACTTACCAAAGCAGAACTTGAAGATGAATTTGTCTCCAAGGGTCTTCAGAAGTTCAGGGCCGGGCAGGTATATGACTGGATGCATGTCAAGCTTGCAAGATCATTTGACGAGATGACAAATCTCTCAAAGGATCTCAGGACAAGACTTAGCAACGAATATGAATACACATCATTAAAGATCGAGAGATTTCAGGAATCTGCAATAGATAAAACTGCAAAGTTTCTGTTTGAGTTAAATGACGGCAACTTTGTCGAGAGCGTGTTCATGCGCTACAAGCACGGCAACAGTGTATGTATCTCGTCACAGGTCGGCTGCAGGATGGGATGCAGATTCTGTGCGTCTACTCTTGACGGTCTTGTCAGAAGTCTAAAGCCTAGCGAGATGCTTGATCAGATATATGCCATATCACATCATATGGGAGAGAGGGTATCAAACATAGTGGTGATGGGTATGGGTGAGCCTCTTGATAACTTTGATAACCTGCTTAGATTTATCGAGCTTATAACAAACAAAGACGGATTAAATATCAGTGCGAGAAATATCACTGTATCTACCTGCGGACTCGTTGAGAAGATAAAAGAGCTTGCGGATAGGAAACTTGCCATAACCCTGGCACTTTCTCTTCATGCCGCCAGTGATGAGCAGAGAAGAAAACTCATGCCTGTGGCAAACAAATACACTATAGAGGAACTCATGCAGGCATGCTCATACTATTTTGAAACTACAGGCAGAAGGATAAGCTTTGAATACAGTCTGGTTTCAGGGGTGAATGATACCATAGATGACGCTCAGAGACTGTCTGCACTTGCAAGAAGGGTTTCGGCACATATAAACCTCATACCTGTCAATCCGATCAAAGAGCGTGATTACAGGCGAGGGAGCAGGGATGATATCCTTGCATTTAAAAATAAACTTGAAAAAAATGGAATAAATGTTACTATAAGAAGGGAAATGGGACAGGACATTGACGGAGCCTGTGGACAATTAAGAAGACGTAAGCTTACTGAAGAATAGATTTTTCGGTAGACTTACTTTTGTTGCGTTTTTATATCGGGAAACTGTAAAAACATGTTAAAGACATTTTCAATCACTGACATCGGAAAGAGAAGAAAACTTAATCAGGACTACGTTTATACATCAGAGATGCCCGTAGGACATCTTGCGAATCTGTTTCTTGTGGCAGACGGTATGGGTGGTCACAATGCGGGCGATTATGCATCAAGATATACTATCGAGACGATCGTTGACGAGATCAGCAAGTCAAATGACGAATCACCTGTATTTGTTCTTGAAAAAGCAATAAAGAGAGCTAACAGCCTGATAAGACAGAAATCCGAGGAAGAGACGGAACTTAACGGAATGGGAACGACAGTCGTTGCCGCTACGATAGAAGGAAACAAGCTTTGCGTGGCTAATGTCGGCGACAGCAGACTGTACATAATAAACAACAGAGAGATAAGACAGATCACGAGAGACCATTCTCTTGTGGAGGAAATGGTCAGGATGGGCGGTCTCAAGAGAGAGATGGCAAGAAATCATCCCGACAAGAATATCATCACGAGGGCTATAGGTGCGCTCGATGATGTTGACGTTGACTTTTTTGAAGTAAGACTCAACAAGGGTGATACGATCCTTATGTGCTCTGACGGACTCAGCAACATGATTGAGGACGAAGAGATCAGAATGATCATGCAGGGACAGAGGGATATCGTCGAGAAGGCGGAGAGTCTTGTTAAGGCTGCTAACAACAACGGAGGCAAGGACAACATTGCTGTTGTTCTGGTTGAGCCCTTCGCGGATGAGGAAGATAGATGATTAAGATCGGTATGACTTTGGGTGATCGTTACGAGATCCTCGAGAAGATAGGCACCGGCGGAATGTCGGATGTATATAAAGCAAAAGACGGTAAGCTTAACCGTTTTGTAGCCGTTAAGGTTCTCAAGCAGGAATTTGCCGAGAACGCTAATTTTGTGTCCAAGTTTAAGACTGAGGCACAGGCTGCAGCCGGCATGATGCATCCCAATATCGTTAACGTATACGATGTTGGCGAAGAGGGCGGCACTCACTATATCGTCATGGAGCTTGTTGAGGGTATCACACTCAAGAAGTATATTGAAAAGAAATCAAGACTCTCTATAAAAGAGACTATAAGTATAGCAATCCAGGTATCCATGGGTATCGAGGCGGCGCATAACAACCATATCATTCACAGAGATATCAAGCCGCAGAATATCATGATATCAAAGGAAGGAAAGGTCAAGGTTACCGATTTCGGTATTGCCAAGGCCGTTAGCTCCAATACCATAACCAGCAACGTTATGGGATCAGTGCACTATACATCGCCTGAACAGGCCAGAGGCGGATTTTCCGATGAGAAGAGTGATATCTACAGTCTGGGTATCACTATGTTTGAGATGCTTACGGGACGTGTGCCGTTTAACGGTGAAACAACCGTTGCAATAGCGATAAAGCATATTCAGGAGCCGATGCCCTCTCCGAGAGAGTATGTGGCTGAGATACCGATAAGTGTTGAACAGATCGTGTTCAAATGTACACAGAAGAGTCCTGACAGAAGATATCAGAGTATGTCTGAACTGATAGCTGATCTGAAGAGATCTCTCATGAAGCCTGATGAGGACTTCGTAAAGATATCGGATCCCGATGAAGATGCAGCCACAAAGATGGTCACAGAGGCTGATATGCGTCAGATAAAGAGCAAGACCGAAAGGATTGCCGTTGATGACATACGCATGCGTACCGGTGATGACGGTATGGATATTCCTGCAAGAAGACCCAAGAACTCTTCAAAGTCAAGGAATGCGAAAGCGGCTAAAGCCAAGCCTTCAAAGAATGCAAGAAATGCATCAAAGCCTCAGCCTTCAAAGAAGAGAAGACCTGAGAACGTAAAGCCTGATAAGAGAAGAAGCAAGCAGGCTCCTGTCAGAGAAAGCGTACCCGATGATGAGTTTATGGAGAAGCTCACAACGGTACTTGCCATCATTGCAGCGCTTATCATAGGCATACTTATCATCTTCTTTGTAGGAAGACATTTCGGACTGTTTGAGTTTACGACCAGTGATAATGAAATCACGGATCAGATAGAAGATCTTGCTGTGGTAACAGAAGAACCGACTCCGCAGACAGACGGTGATATCAATGACGGAAAGCTCGAAGTTCCGAATGTAATAAATATGTCTTATGCAGAAGCCGTAGCCACACTTAACAAGAAGGGCTTTAAGCAGATAGAGAAGGTACAGATGTCTTCTAGTACCGTTAATAAAGGAAACGTAGCGGAACAGACTCCCGCAGCCGGAGAGAGAGCTGACAAGGAGGATACCATCGTCCTTGCAGTCAGCACGGGTGCCGAAGTAGTACAGGTTAAGGTTCCGAATGTCATCGGTCTTTCAGAAATGGATGCAACAGCGGTACTTGTTGAACACGGACTTCAGGTCGGAGCCGTAACACAGGCAAACGATCCCGATACAAATCTGATAGACAAGGTATGCTATCAGTCTTATGCTGCTGAAGTTACAGTAGAGAGCGGTACAAAGGTCGATCTTCGCATATCTACAGGTACAGGCGAGAAAGTATATTTTTACGTTGGAAATATTGAAAGTCCCGGAAGTGAAGACAGCGAGTATGCACCTGGAAGCGAGGCAACTGTCATTCTGTCAACACTTGAAGGAACAGAGCTTAAGAGAGAGACTGTAACATCATTCCCCGTATCAATGAACATCACTGGAATAACGGGAAGCGGTGACGGTGTCATAACCATCATTTACAACGTTACGATACCGGGTTCAATAGATGCTGATGGAAATACAATATCTGAAGCAACATCGGAGGAGAGGACTGTAAGAAGATCGGTTAAGTTCTCGGAGGAATAGGAAAAGGATTTGCAGGGAAAGATAATAAAGGGAATCGCAGGATTCTACTATGTTCACAATGGTGAACACATATATGAGTGCAAGGCAAAGGGAGTATTTCGCAAGGACAACATGAAGCCTCTTGTCGGTGACGACTGTAGCATAGAAGTCATAGACGAAGAAAAGAAGCTTGGCAACATTTGCGAGATACTGGAAAGAAAGAACAGCCTTATACGTCCAAATGTGGCTAATGTCGATCAGGCATTAGTCATATTTGCATTAGTGAAGCCTGAACCTAATTTCAATCTGTTAGACAGATTTCTCATACTTATGAAACAGAATGACATCCCGTGCATTATAGCGTTCAACAAGATGGATCTGGCGGATGATGAAACAATCGAAAGGACAAGGCAGATATATTCAAAGGCCGGTCTGAGCGTTATCTTCACATGTGCAAAGAGTGGTGAAGGGATAGAAGATATAAAACAGGCATTAAAGGGAAAGACGACTACGGTAGCCGGACCCAGCGGTGTCGGGAAATCAACGATCATAAATCTGCTCCAGTCCAATACCAGAATGGAGACAGGGGATATCTCTGCAAAGATAGACAGAGGAAAGCATACAACAAGACACAGCGAGCTCATTGCGCTTGATGATGATTCATATATATTCGATACCCCGGGATTTTCATCGCTTTCGCTGTTTGATATAGGTCCGGAAGAGCTTGCGGGATTCTATCCCGAATTTGAGCCTTATGAGAATGGCTGCAGATTTGATAACTGTATGCATAAGAATGAACCTGTCTGTGGCATTAAGCAGGCAGTGGATGACGGACTGATAAGCAGAGTCAGATACGAGAATTATCTTTTGCTCTTAACGGAATGTGAAAATGCCAGACGCTGGTGATAAGACAACTCTTTTTTACATTTGTGTGGCAGCAAAAAGACAAACATTTGCAAGATTTGTTATTAGAAACTATATTGTAAAAAGAGAGTAAGACAAAAACACAGATACAGATCAACTGTCGTGAAAACGACAGTTTTTTATTTGTTTACAAAAGATATTTATTGAAATTCGATAAATTATTATTGACAATTGCTTTTTGCAGTGGTATACCATTATCAGAATACATCATTCAGATGATAATGGAGGATTTAAAAATGAGATCGGAAGCATTGGCCAAGTGGCTTAAGGTAATAATCATCGGTGTGGGGATCTGCGGACTGCTGACATATATGGTGATACTGCCGAGGTTTGGCATGTATCTTGTAGACCAGAGAGCAATGCTTGAAAAGAATCTGAGCCCGTGGATGATCCTTTTATGGGCAAGCGCAGTTCCGTGTTATGCGGTACTCATTTTAGGCTGGAAGATATCATCAAATATAGGACGGGATGAATCCTTTTCAGTTGAGAATGCAAAATACCTAAAATGGATAGCATACCTTGCAATGGGAGATTCGATATTTGTTTTTGTAGCTCATGTGATATTTCTGATCCTGGATATATCAGCAGCGGTTGTGATGATGGTGATCATAGTCATAGTGGTAATCGGTATTGCGATATCCACAGCGGCTGCAGCGCTTTCACATCTTGTTATGAAAGCTGCCGAGATAAAGGAAGAGAATGAGCTGACGATTTAAGAGGTGATTTGGATGGGACATCTGGTTTTCAATATTGATGTGATGCTCGCTAAGAGAAAGATGAGTGTTACTGAATTATCAAATAAGCTTGGACTGACTCTTGCAAACGTGTCGATTCTGAAAAACGGCAAGGCAAAGGCTGTAAAGGTGAGTACGATAGAACAGCTGTGTCAGATTTTAAAATGTCAGCCCGGGGATCTGATGGAGTATGTGGAGGATGAAGACGATGAATAGTGTTACTCAAAAGATTTCATTCAAAAAACTGTGTCTGATATGTCTGTTATATTCGGCGTTTTTTACATTCTGTCTGTATCATAATTATTCGGGATTGGCTTATCCGTTTTTCGTAATGGGGACAATAGGATTTTTCATATATTATATGAGAATCACCGAAAGAACGATCAAGCGATTTTCAATCTTTTATATCATTTCGATATGTCTGCTCGGCATTGATGTATGTATAAGCTATAGCTATGTACTTGCTTCATTTAACTATGTTTTTATTTTTGTGCTCTTTTTTATACTGTTCTTATACAATATCTACGACGACACGACATGGGACGCAGGAAGATACATCTCAGCTATCCTGGAATTCATCTTCACTGCTATAGGATATGTGTTCAGACCTTTCAAGGATTTTTCTATAGCCTGCAGGAAGGGAGATACACAGGAGTCCGGCGATACAAAGGATACGGATCCTGAGCAGAAAAAGAATATCTGGTATATCCTGACGGGACTTGCCATATCGGTTCCTCTTGTGTGTGTGATCTTACCTTTGCTGATATCATCTGATATCATTTTTTCAAACAAGATAGATGACATGTTCTCATTTGTCTGGGATGTTCAGATAGGAGATCTGATATTCATGTTTGTAGCCGGATTCTTTATGGCATACGCAATGGTCTACAGACTGACAGACAGACTGCCGAGACTTGATGAGCCGGTTTTAGACAAGAGAAATCACAGCCCTTTGATCGCGATAACGGTAAATATAGTTCTTCTGCTTATCTATATGCTATACAGCGGAATACAGATAGTATATCTCTTTATGAGACAGGGAGAGCTTCCGGACGGATACACATATGCAGAATACTCTCACGAAGGATTTTTCCAGCTTGTATTTGTATGTCTCATAAATATCGTACTTGTTCTGATATGCAGAAAGTATTCAAAGGACAGTCTGGCTCTTAAGATAATCCTTTGTCTCATAAGTGCATGCACATATATAATGATGAGTTCAAGTGCATACAGGATGTATCTTTATATTTCGGTTTACTGCCTGACATTTTTAAGGATATATGTACTGTGGGCGCTGCTTGTAATGGCTGTTGTCATGGCAGGAATAATAGTATATCTTTTCAAATCCGATATGCCGTTTGTTAAGTTTGCACTTGTTTCATTCATAAGCCTGTGGATACTCTTTGTAGCCATAGATCCGGATTATCAGATAGCAAAGTACAATCTTGTAAATCATGATGATGATTACTATATATGCCGTCTGTCTCTGGATGCTCTGCCTGCTATAGAAAGATACGGTGATGAACAGATACTTGATGACTACTGTCATGATCATAAGTATGAGATACGAAAAGATATGACGATAAGGACATGGAATTACTCAAAATGGAGAGCAAATAAGATATACAGAAATACAAAAGACTAAAAAAAGGAAGCATAAGCCCGGTCATTCGACCGGGCTTACTTTTGCTTGTGGATGCGCGGGTTTAACGATATAATATAATAGGCTAATTATAGAAATGGGTAATTAAAGCATGGTAGACGTTTTATCAGTTGAAAATATGCGAAAAAGCGACGCAAGGACCATCGCTGAAAAGATACCTTCTAAAGATCTTATGATGAGAGCTGCGAAAGGTATATTTGACAGTGTCAAATGGAATGGTCCTCTAGGCATATTATGCGGAAGCGGAAACAACGCCGGAGACGGCTATGCGCTTGCCACACTTTTATATAAGGCCGGCATTGCATGCAGTATCATCTTGCTTGGCGATAAATATTCCGAGGACGGCAGATATTATTTTGACATCTGTAAAGAGCTTGGAACAGACATAATCAGATGGGATGAGAATACTGATCTATCAAAATACGCGACTGTGGTTGACTGCATACTCGGAACGGGATTTAAAGGAAAAGTCAGAGAAGATATAAGATCCGTGATAGATAAGATAAATGAGAGCGGTGCATACATCGTTTCCGCTGATATAAACAGCGGACTTAACGGTGACAGCGGAATGGCTGATGTATGTGTTATATCTGATCTTACGGTATCGATAGGCAGCTATAAGCCGGGACACTTTTTAAATATGGCAAAGGATGTCATGAAAATGAAAGTGAACTGTGATATAGGCATAGAACCGGTTGATGATCCATATAAGCTTATTCAAAGAGAAGATGTCAATGAATGGATCCCCGAGAGAAAGAATTTCTCAAACAAGGGAACGTACGGATACACCGCACTGATCGGAGGGTCAAAAAGATACAGCGGAGCTATACGACTGGCTTATCTGGCTGCAGTGGCGATGCGCTCCGGAGCAGGAGTGGTAAAAGTGGCACTCCCGCATTCGCTTTATCATGATGTCACATCTCATATTTTGGAGAGTACAATATTTCCTCTTTCCGATGATGACTCCGACATTCGCTTTGTCGAAGAAGAGATAGCCGAACTCATATCAAATGTAAAAACCGTAGCGTTTGGTATGGGGATAGGGGTAAGTGATGAAACTAAAAAACTGCTTTTGTATCTTTTAAAGAATTACAGGGGCAAGCTCATAATAGATGCGGACGGGCTTACACTCCTTTCGGGAATAGATAAAGATATCATAAGGGAGGCAGACTGCGAGATAGTGCTGACTCCTCATATAAAAGAATTCTCAAGACTGACCGGCATGAGTATAGAAAACATACTTGAAGATCCTGTCAGATACGCGATCGAATATGCAAAAGACACTAAATCAACGGTGCTCTTAAAAGGACCGTCTACTGTTGTGACAAACGGGACTGTGGTTTACATAACTGATACAGGATGTCCGGGAATGGCAACAGCAGGAAGCGGTGATGTGCTATCCGGCATACTGGCTGCTGTGTGTGCATACATTCCTGATATCACAAGAGCTGTATCGGCAGGAGCATATATAAACGGGCTTGCGGGTCAATTGGCACAGGAACAATACGGAAGCATAAGCATGACAGCCTCGGATACGGCTGCGTTCATTGCACTGGCAATAAATTCTATTGGAGGAGAATCCTAATGGCAGATTGGATAATCGTTGTAGATGATGACGTCAATAATCTAAAGATGGCGGGACACATCTTAAGTAAGGCAAATATGAGAGTCACGGCCCTCAAATCGGGGCAGTCACTTCTTGAGCAGATATCGGAAAAAGGTGAACCTGACCTTATCCTTCTTGATATCAAGATGCCTCAGATGGACGGATTTGAAACGCTTGAGAGATTAAGGAAATGGGAAAAGGACAATGCAAAGGAAGAAGTGCCTGTTATCTTTCTGACTGCTGATGAAAAAGGAGAAACGGAAAAGCAGGGTTTTGAAGCAAGTGCATCCGACTTTATACGTAAGCCGTTTGATCCAGATGTACTGGTCAGAAGAGTTGAGAGCCTCTTATCAAAGCAGAAAAGAATAAGCAGACTTTCTCAGGAAGCAAGTACTGATAAACTCACAGGCTTTTTAAATAAGGCGGCGATATTAGACAGATTTCCCGGGATATGTGCATCACAGGCCGGAAGCCTGTTGATGATAGACCTTGATTCATTCAAACTCGTAAATGATATATACGGTCACGACTGCGGTGACAAGGTTCTTATTGCCTTTGCGGATATCTTAAGAAGATATGCTTCTGAAGGAAGTTATCTGGGAAGACTCGGAGGCGATGAATTCATAACCTTTTTGAGCGGAAGGACAAGAGAAGACGACATAGCAGGCTTCTGTGAGAATGTCAACAGGGATATTGTTGATGAAGCAAAGAAACTCATGGGAGAGGATATGAACATTCCTCTCGGAGCTTCAATAGGAGCTGTTCTTGTCCCTCATCAGGGCAATGAATATGAGACGCTTATAAAGCTGGCAGACAGAGCTCTGTACAACGTAAAGGAAAACGGAAAGCACGGATATGCTCTTTATAAATCCGAACTGTTCACGGAAGATGATACAAATATTGAGACAGATCTTAAAACGCTCTCTGCCATCATGGGTGAGAGAAACATTCCCGACAAGGCTCTCTGTCTTGACAGGGATGCATTCGCATATGTATACAGATTTGTTACCAGATACATAATCCGTAAGCATATAAGTGCATGCAAGATACTCTTTACGCTTACACCTGGGGAAGGAATGACAGAAGGATTCTTTGCTGAAAGATGCGACAGATTCGGAGTATTTGTCAGGGAAAACCTGAGAAAATCGGATGTTGTAATGCGCAGCAGACACAATCAGTATTTCCTGTTCCTGACGGATATTCATGAGAGTGCCATTGAAAAGGTCATAGGAGATCTTGTAAGAAAGTGGCATGAGAAATACGGCGATGATATAGTAGTCACATTTGAGACTGAGTTTCTTGGAGACGCAGTAAATGTCCAGAAAAATAGTGGCGAAACAAGGATCGTCGTTGTTGATGATGATATTACAAATCTTAAGATGGCCGGAAACATCCTGAGCAAAGGCGGCTTTTATGTAACAGCGCTTAAATCGGGTAAATCACTGCTTGAGTACGTGGAGACGAATCTACCGAGTCTGATTCTGCTTGATATAAAAATGCCTGATATGGATGGATATGAGACACTAAGGCAGCTAAGGACCATGGGCGGCGAGGTAGCTGATATCCCGATCATATATCTTACTGCAGATGACAGTGATTCCGCAGAGAACAAAGGCCTTTCACTCGGTGCTATGGACTTTGTAAAAAAACCCTTTGTACCGGAGGTGCTTCTGCAGAGAGTAAGGCACATAATAGAGCTTACAACGCTTCAAAAGAGCTTAAGCAACGAAGTGGAGAAGAAGACCAGGGAGAACAGGGAACTGTTCATTCATGTCGTTCAGGCACTGGCAAAGGCAATCGACGCCAAGGATACATACACAAACGGTCACTCCGGAAGGGTTGCCGATTATGCGAGAGAGATCGCAAAGAGATACGGATACAATGACAAGAAGCTTGATGATATATACATGATGGGACTTTTGCACGACGTAGGAAAGATCGGTATTCCCGATGCCGTGATCAACAAGCCTGATAAACTTGATGAAAAGGAATTTGATATCATCAAATCACATCCTGCGATGGGAGCAAAAATCCTTCAGAGGATACCTGAGATGCCTTCTCTTGCAACGGGTGCAAAGTGGCATCATGAAAGATTTGCAGGGGGAGGATATCCTGACGGACTTTCAGGAGATGACATACCTGAAGAAGCAAGGATAATAGCCGTAGCGGATGCATATGATGCAATGAGTTCTCACAGAAGCTACAGAGAGCCTCTTTCTCAGGAAAAGGTAAAACAGGAGATAGAAAACGGCAGGGGAACGCAGTTTGATCCTGTATTTGCGGATATCATGCTTACAATGATAAAAGAAGATACTCATTACAACATGAGAGAGGAATAGTAATTGAAAAACAAAGGGAAAAACGAATTATATGAACTGGCCCGTCTGATTCTGTTAATAATGATGGCGCTGTTCACGACTGTTCTGATCGTACTAAACAGGATGCTCGAGTGGGAGATATGGATGATCCCTGTCCTGATTACGTGTACAGTCATCTGCTGGCTCATACATATATCAGGAAAGATGGCTTACAGGACACAGCTATATATAAGCGGGATAGTGCTTATATTCATGATGTTTTATTATACCGTCAACGTGCCTACGGTTTACGACAGTACGGGACTCATAATCCTTGTACTCGTGCTGTTCGCCTTCTGTGGTGAAAAACTGCTGATCATGATAGGGCTTGCTGCTGGCTATTCGGGAATGATAATCCACCTGGTGCTTAAGAGCGAAACGGACGGACTTATTCTCAAAAGATCGAACATCATAAGAGTCGTATGGCAGTTCATACTGATACTTCTTGCAACTGATTTTGTCAACAGGGCAGCGGATGCATGGAGAAAGACTGTCAACAGCTTTCAGGAAAAGATCGATGAAGTCACTGAGGAAAACAACAGGGCAAACAATTTTTTAGCCAATGTATCTCATGAGATAAGAACACCTGTAAACGCGGTCATGGGTCTTTCAAGTGTCCTTAAAAAAGAGTCACTGCCAGGTCCTGTTATGGATAACGTGACCGCCATTTCCGAGGCCGGACACAGAGTTGCGGAACAGATCGGGGATATTCTTGATTATACCGAGATAGATATGGATAAGCTCTCTGTTACAAAGGAGAGCTATATGATAGCTTCCCTGGTAAACGATCTGCTCGTCCAGCTTTCATTTACAAATGATTACGGTCTTGATCTTGTTGTCGATATGGAGGCTAGAATACCTTCGGAACTTATCGGTGACAGCAGCAAGATAAAGAAGATACTCTGGCATCTAATAGGTAACGGATTCAAATATACAGACAAGGGCGGAGTCTATGTACATATCTATCCTGTCGAGAGGGAATACGGTATCAATCTGATACTTGAGGTAAAGGATACCGGTATAGGCATGGACGATGAAGAGATAGATCATATCTATGATAAGTTTTATCAGTCAGATTCAAATAACGTGCGTGTAGTCGGAGGTCTGGGACTTGGTATTCCCATCGTAAACGGATTTACAAAGGCCATGGGAGGCGTACTTGTCATCGAGAGCGAACCCGGAGAGGGAACAACGGTACGTGTAAGCATTCCTCAGACTGTTACGGATTCTGCACCATGCATATCTGTAAGAGACAGGGAAAACTGTGTAGTCGCAGGTTTTCTCGGTTTCATGACCACAGGTCATCCAAAGATAAGAGAATATCATATGGAAATGATCGCTCATCTCGTGAGCGGTCTTGGGGTGTCATTCCACAGGGTTGAATCTAGAGAGCATCTTGAGAAACTCGTTGAAGAGACAAAGATCACGCATCTGTTTGTAGGAACCGGCGAGTATCTCGAAAACAGAAGCTATATCGAACGACTGGCTGACAGGATGAATGTAGCCATTGTAGCAGACAGAGGATTTGACGATGAAACTGATCCAAGGATCGCCATACTTGCAAAGCCTTTCTACGGAACACAGGTTGCAAACTTCTTAAATCATTCATTTGAGGACACCAGGGAAAGCGGTGAAGAAGTAATGACCTGTCCAGGAATCAAGACTCTCGTTGTTGATGATGAGCCTATGAATCTGTGGGTAGCAAAGGGTATATTTGAGACATACGGTATGATCGTTTCAACTGCAGAGAGCGGTCAGGAAGCCATAGACATGTGCGAGATCGCTGATTTCGATATCATCTTCATGGATCATATGATGCCTGCAATGGACGGTGTGGAGGCCATGAAGAGACTGCGTGCAAATGCGCAGAAGAAGAACAAGGAACTCTGCATCGTTGCGCTTACCGCCAATGCGATAAGCTCAGCCAAGGAGATGTTCTTATCCGAAGGTTTCGACGGATTCATACCCAAACCGGTTGAGATAACAGAACTTGAAAGGGTATTAAAACGTGTTCTTCCAAAATCAGCAATCCAGTTTGAAATAAAAGCAGAACCTGTAGAGCAGGCGACTTTAAAGAAAGCATCTCAAAACGAAGATGCGGATGCATTTGCAGTTCTTGAAAGAATCGGAGTTGATACGACTCAGGGCCTTAAATACTGCCAGAAAGATAAAAACTTCTATTGCCAGCTTCTTACGGAATATGCAAAGAACAGTGAAGAGAAGATAAAGAATCTTCAAAACTATTATGCGGAGAATAACTGGGAGGATTATTCTATAAGGACTCATGCCGTTAAGAGTACATCAAAGATGATCGGTGCCATTGGCTTATACGATACGGCAAAGTTTCTTGAGGAAGCTTCCAAGAACAAAGATGCGGACGAAATAAACAAAAAACATGACGAGTTCATGATCCGCTACGAAAAACTTATGAATACCATAAATGAACTGTTTGCCAGGGAAAATGCCTCAGATAACGAAGAAGATGATGACATCCTTGAATTTGAGCCTGCAGGCAGAAAAGAAGGAGGTGAGGGCAATGAATGATTCCAATCAGAGAAAACTGTTTTTAGTCCTCTCGGCAGTCACTATGCCTCCGATGTTCATTTATTTCTTTGCGGTAAGTCTTGCCGGATACGGTGATAACATGCATATGGACAATATCTTTATGCTTATCTTGATGTTCGTATGTCTGATACTGACCGTTGTAGGAGTGAAACTTGACAAGATAAAATATGTCGCTCCCGTCATAGCTCTTTTGCAGGTACTCATAATCATTCCAGAAACAGCTGCCTTTGCCGAATTTGGAATGGGTTCTACCATATGGTTTGCCGCAGGCGTGTTATATGTAATGATAATAATTGAAGGATGGATCAGATATGCACTTCTTGTCGTGGAAGCGATAATGGCCGCATCGGTCCATCAGTATTACTACAACATGGCTGCAAACAAGCATGATTTTACTCTTACCGAGTATATGATCTCATACTGTTCCGTAATCATGGTATCTGTAATGATCATCGTTATGGTAGGCTATGAGATAAAACTCTTAAAGGAAGCAACACTAAAGGCACAGGAACAGAGAAAAGAGATCGAGGAGTTAAATCGTGCCCAGAACAAATTCTTCTCGAGCATGAGCCATGAGATAAGAACTCCGATCAATACGATCATCGGTCTTAATGAGATGATACTCAGGGAAGATGTGTCTGATGAAGTAGTCGAGGATGCCAAGAATATCCAGTCAGCATCTAAGATGCTGCTTTCACTCATCAATGACATTCTGGATATGTCAAAGATAGAATCCGGAAAGATGGATATAGTAAAGGCACCGTATGATGTCGGAAAGATGCTCTCAGACATCGTAAACATGATCTGGATGAGAGCTGAGCAAAAAGGGCTTAAATTTTCCATAGATGTGGATCCCCAGCTGCCTGCACAGCTGTTTTGCGATGAGATTAGAATAAAACAGATACTCATAAACCTTTTAAACAATGCAGTCAAATATACAGCGGAGGGTGAAGTCTCTCTTTCCATAAACTGCAGAAGGACTGATGTATCCAAAGTGCTTGTAACATATTCTGTTGAAGATACTGGTATGGGTATCAGAAAAGAGAGCATACCCTATCTTTTTGATGCGTTCAGGAGAGAGGATGAAAAGCAGAACAGATTTATAGAAGGAACCGGACTGGGGCTTTCCATAGTCAAGCAGCTTGTAAATCTTTTAGGCGGAGAAGTATCTGTTAACAGCGTATATACAAAGGGATCTACATTTGTCGTTTCAATAGAGCAGGAGATAGTCGAAGACAAGGCTATCGGAAACTTTGAACCTGAAAGAACACATACGACTCCAGCTGCAGAACACTACCATCAGACTTTTGAGGCACCTGAGGCAAAGATACTCGCGGTGGATGACGATTCAGCAAACCTTATGGTCGTTAAGAAGCTTCTTAGGGATACAAAGGTTCAGATAGATACTGCTATGAGCGGTTTGGAGGCACTTGAGCTTACTGAGGATAAACGATACGATGTTATCTTCATGGATCACATGATGCCCAAGATGGACGGAGTGGAATGCTTCCATGCAATAAGAGAGCAGACCGGAGGTCTTAACAAGGATACACCTATATATGTATTTACCGCCAATGCTGGAAGCGAGAATCAGGCTCTGTATATGAGGGAAGGCTTTGACGGATATATCCTAAAGCCTGTTGATGCACGTATGCTTGAGGAGACTCTGCTTTCAATATTGCCGCGTGATCTTGTAAAGATAAGACGTGAATCAGGATCCAAGTATGAGACAGACAGGGTTGTCCGTAATATCAAGCGCACCATCCCTCTGCTTATAACTACAGACAGTGTTGCTGATCTACCCCAGAGCCTTGTGAGTGCATTCAAGATACCGGTATTCCCGTACAGAGTGCATATGGACGGAGGAGTATTTGCCGATAAGCTTGAGGTGAGCGGTGATGTTATGATCCGCTATCTTGAAGATAAAAAGACCGATGCAAGAAGTGAAGCTCCAGAGCCTGCTGATTATGAGGAATTCTTTGCGGAACAGCTCTCAAGAGCTCAGCACATAATTCATATAGCTCTTGCAAAACACGCCAGCAAAGGATATGCAAACGCGACCGAAGCTGCACGCTCATTCTATAATGTAAAGGTATACGATTCAGGACATCTTTCAAGCGGTATGGGCCTTATGGCACTGGCAGCCAGAGAGATGGCTTCTTCAGGTCAGTTTGATACCGATGTGATAATAAAGGAACTGGATAAGAAAAAGGCAAAGATCAATACAAGCTTTATTGTAGACACTACAGAATTCCTGCACAGAAGCGGCAGGATGTCAGAATGGATGTACAAACTGAGTACAGCACTGATGATCCATCCCGTTATCGTGATGAAAAAGAGTGGTATGAATGTTGGTACAATAATACTTGGAAGTCGTGAGAGAGTGTGGAAGAAATATATCAAAAGAACTCTTGTGAACAGTTCGGATATAGATACCTCTGCACTATTCATCACCTATGCCGGTCTTACCAGAGCACAGCTGGATGAGATAGTACGTGAGGTATCGGCGCATGTCAAATTTGAAAAAGTTTATTGTCAAAAGGCATCGCCTGCAATATCCATAAACTGCGGACCCGGAACTTTCGGGTTGTTATTCTCTAGAAAATGATCTTACAGATTAAACTTATCGATTATATCATTAAGATCTGAAACAGCATCTTTACATTCCTTAACCTGATCAACACTTCCGGCAGTCTCACCGACCATGTCGGAAGTTTTTTCAGCTATATCGGTAACGCCTGAAGCAGATTCATTTACTGTTGTATTGATTCCGTTTATGGCTCCGACGATGTTTTCGATGTCAGATGTAAGGACTTCGATGTTCTGCTTGATCGTATTCATGCTGTTTCCGAATGTATCTGCGTCACTTCTGTACTGATCACTGACTTTTTCGAATTCCTGATAATCATTCATAACGTTTGTCTCAAGGAATGTCGTGGTCTGTGACAGGCAGTTTGACATCTGGCTTACAGCGCTGTTTACATCAGTAACGATATCGCTGATGTTCTTTACAGCCTCAGAAGTCTGAGTTGCCAGGTTGCTGATCTCAGTAGCAACTACTGAGAAGCCTCTGCCGGCTTCGCCTGCTCTTGCTGCCTCTATAGAAGCATTGAGTGCAAGAAGGGAAGTCTGAGAAGATATCTCCATGATGGTACCGGTAAGCTCATTGATCTTGTTAACTGCCGAAGATGCAACGATGGCTTCATCAGATTTAACCTTAACGGTCTCATACATTTCAATAGTCTTTCTGCTTGCTTTTTCTGTAGTAGCTGCCAGTTCGTTTGCTCTGGTAACTATCTCGCGTGAAAGAGCAGTGCCGTTATCGGCAAGCTTTTCAATTCCGCGTGCATTATCCTGAATACTGTCTATATTCTGTGTGATAGTAGTTGTTGTTGCAGCTGCTTCTTCCATACCTGCAGCCAGCTCCTGAGATGTAGCTGAGTTGGTCTCGCAGATGAATCCAACCTTGTCTATTGTCTCCTGGAGAGTATCTACGTTCCTGTCGATACTGCTTCCTGCGCCTGAAATAGATGCAACTATCTCACGCAGATTGTTTCTCGTCTTTGAAAGAGCTTTTGCGATAAGTCCGACTTCGTCTGAACGGCTCTCCAGAATTGCTGAAGTCTGATCCTGAGTGAAATCGAAGTTTGCTGTCTTGTTTATGACAGGAACCAGCTGTCCGAGTCCCTTCATCATATACAGTGTAAATACAGTTACGAGTAAGATCGCAATGATCATGCAGAATATTCCGATGAGAATGAGTGAATGCTTCATGATGTTTACATCAGCCATCATGACATCCTTATCTGCCGTAACGATTACGATATTGCCTGCTTTAGTCAGAGCATATCCGGCAACTTTGTATGCTCCCTTGTATTCATATGCACATGAACCGTCTTCAACGGTCTTGCCTGCCTGAAGATCTGCAACTATGCCTTTAACGGCTGCATTCTCAACGGGCTGACCGATCTTTTCGGGGTTGCTGTGATATAACATTGTTCCGTCAGGAGCTACCATGTATGCGTAACTTCCTTCAACGCCTGAGATCTCGATCTCACCGATGAGCTTGTCATAGTCAATGTTGATGAATTTGTCGTAGTCGGCTGTTACGAGAACTATGTTTCCTGTATCTGTGAATGAATAGCCGGCGAGCTTATTTGCTCCCTTGTATTCATATATAACGAAACCATCCTCAACGGTCTTACCTGCCTGAAGATCTGCAACTATGCCTTTAACAGCTGCATTCTCAACGGGCTGACCGATCTTTTCGGGAGTGGGATGCCAGAGCATCGTTCCGTCAGGGCTTACCATGTATGCGTAGCTTCCTTCAACTCCGTCTATTTCAATGTTTCCAAGAAGAGTATCATAATCTATCTTCATGAACTCGTCATAGTCAGCTGTTACTATGAGGATATTTCCATCGGCTGTGAATGCATATCCTGCAAGCTTTAATGCATCCTTGTATTCATACAGAACGGAACCGTCCTCAACAGTCTTGCCTGCCTGAAGATCAGCGACTATGCCCTTTACTGCAGCGTTTTCAACAGGATTGCCAATCTTTTCGGGAGTGGGATGCCAGAGCATCGTTCCGTCAGGGCTTACCATGTATGCATAACTACCAGCTACATCCTTGATCGTGATAGTCTTTAGTATCCTGTCGAGTGATTCAGTTGTCAGCGGGCCTGACTGAGCAGCCAGATTTACACCTATAACAGCTTCCTCCGCGAGGTTCTGGGCATATGCCTTATAGACAGTCTCTCCGAACTCTCTTGAGAAGTTGATAGATACCGCGGCCTCCTGAGCAAGATTCAGAGCATATCCTCCATATGCCTTTTCACCGAACTCTGTTGCGAAATCAACACTGATAGCGGCTTCCTCCGCAAGGTTCTGAGCATAATTGAGATATGTCGTTTCCATGGCATTTGCTGCGCGGTTGCTTGCAACAATTACCTGTACTATGACGGTGACAAGTACGATCACAGCTATAAGCAGTGTGATCTTTGTGCTCATGCGTGACAATACCGGTAGATTATTGTCGCTTTTTTTGACTGAATTGTTTACTGCCATACTTTTTTCCTCCGTGAAAAAACGCAGATAGTAAATCTGCAATAATATAAGAAGAATTATACACCATATTATAGTGAATGTTAATAAATTTATTCAATTCAAGTTCAGGAAAATTCAACAAAAAAACAAGTATGTCTTGCAACAAATTGACGGTAGCTATATAGTAGATACATACGGCTTTATATGTAAATTAGGAGGTACGCTGATGGGTAAGTTAAATGCCACCGCAGAGGCACAGATCAGGGAAATCTGCGACAGATATAAAGGAGAAAAAACACCGCTGATGATGATACTCAGCGATATCCAGAACGAATACGGATATATTCCGCTCGAGGTTCAGGAAGTGGTGTCTGAAAAGACCGGCATTTCGGTTGCTGAGATATACGGAGTAGTGACTTTTTATTCATTCTTCTCGCTCACTCCGAAGGGAAAGTATGTAATAGGATGCTGTCTTGGTACAGCATGCTATGTAAAAGGCGCACAGATCGTTATAGACCGTTTTTCGGAACTTCTGGGTATCAAGCCGGGACAGACTACCGAAGATGGCCTCTTTACTCTGGATGCATTAAGATGCATAGGAGCATGCGGTATCGCACCTGCTGTAAGCATCAACGGAAAGGTTTATCCCAAGGTTGACGTTGAGCACGTAGAAGATATCATCGCATCATACAGAAAGGAGGCAACGGCATGATTCAGATTACTTCCGTAGAAGAACTTGATAAGATCACACAACAATGTGAAGAAGAGATGAAGACCAAGATCTCCGGTGCCGATGAAAAGCGTCACATTGTTCTCTGTGGAGGAACAGGCTGCCTTTCCAGCAATTCAAAGGAGATAGCTGCAAAGTTCAAGGAGTTACTCGCAAAAAAAGGTCTTAATGAAAAAGCCACGATCAATCTTTCGGGCTGTTTCGGATTCTGTTCACAGGGACCTTTTGTGAAGATCTATCCTGAAGATACTCTTTACAGAATGGTTTCTATAGATGATGTAGAGGAGATCGTTGATTCGGATATAGGACGCGGAGAGGTTGTAGAACGTCTTTTGTATGTTGATCCGGTTTCCGGAGAAAAGGTATCAAAGCAGGATGACATCAATTTCTACAAAAAGCAGCGCAGAATAGCTCTTCACGGCTGTGGTGTCATAAATCCTGAGGATATAAGAGAAGCACTTGGTTACGGTGCGTTCAAAGGACTTAAAAAGGCCCTTACGATGTCTCCCAAGGACGTAGCTGATACGGTTCTGCTTTCCGGACTTCGCGGAAGAGGAGGCGGCGGATTCCCTGCAGGAAGAAAGTGGATGTTCGCGCTTGCCAGCGAAGGTGATGAAAAATATGTAGTATGTAACGGTGACGAGGGTGATCCGGGTGCATTCATGGATCGTTCAATCCTTGAAGGAAATCCTCTTGCGGTAATAGAGGGTATGATGATTGCTGCATATGCAATCGGTGCTCACGAGGGATATTTCTATGTTCGTGCGGAATACCCGATCGCTGTTGCGCGTCTTAAAAAGGCAATAGAGAATGCAAGAGAAGTGGGACTGCTTGGAAAGAATATCCTTGGCAGCGGATTTGATTTTGACTGCAACATAAGACTCGGTGCAGGCGCGTTTGTCTGCGGTGAGGAGACAGCTCTGCTCAATTCGATAGAAGGAAAGAGAGGAATGCCCAGACCGCGTCCTCCGTTTCCTGCAGTAAAAGGACTCTGGGGCAAGCCTACCATCGTTAACAATGTTGAGACACTTGCATGCGTACCCTATATCATGAGAGAGGGTGCTGCTGAATTTGCTAAAGTAGGTACCGAAGGTTCTAAGGGAACCAAGGTGTTTGCTCTTGGCGGTAAAGTCAATAACGTAGGTCTTGTTGAGGTTCCTATGGGAACCACACTTAGAGAGCTCATATATGATATAGGCGGAGGCATACCTAACGGTAAGAAGTTCAAGGCAATCCAGACAGGCGGACCTTCAGGCGGATGTCTTACTGAGGAATACCTTGACGAGCCAATTGATTTCGATAACCTCGTACAGAAGGGATCTATGATGGGTTCCGGCGGTGCCATCGTAATGGATGAGGACAACTGTATGGTGGATGTTGCCAAGTTCTACATGGAGTTCATCTGTGATGAATCCTGCGGAAAATGCTCACCATGCCGTGTCGGAACAAAGAGGATACTGGAGATCCTTACAAGGATCACCGAAGGCAAGGGAGAACTTGAGGATCTTGATACTCTTGAAGAGCTTTCAAAGACTATCCGCAAGAATTCTCTGTGCGCTCTTGGACAGACGGCTGCCAATCCCGTAAACTCTACCCTTGCACATTTCAAGGATGAGTATATCTCGCATATCGTGGACAAGAAGTGTCCTGCTCACGTATGCAAGAGCCTAAGCCAGTACAAGATCAATCCGGACATCTGTATCGGATGCGGATTATGTGCGAGAAACTGTCCTGCAGGATGTATCTCAAGAACGGATTATATCGCTGAGGGTCACAAGCTCGCATCGTTTGAGATCGATCAGGAGAAGTGCGCTAAGTGCGGACTATGTAAGAGTAACTGTAAATTTAATGCAATATCCAAGGACTAAGGAGGTAATGGATTATGTCTTTGATCAATATTAAAATAGAGGGCATCCCTTACCAGGTGGAGGAGGGGCTCACCATTTTGGAAGCAGCAAAAAAATGTGGCTATGAGATACCCCACCTTTGCTACTTTAACCATGGAGAATGCTCACAGGGATCATGCCGTGTATGTCTTGTAGAAGTAAAGGGAGCAAGAGGACTTGTTGCAAGCTGTGTATATCCTGTTAATGACGGAATGGAGATAAGTATCTCGGCTCCGGAGGCGGTCGCAGCAAGAAGAAGGAGCGTTGAACTTCTCTTATCCGATCATAATCAGTTCTGCCAGGCATGTGACAAGAACGGAAAGTGTGAACTGCTTCACGTAGCCAATGTTACGGATGCAAGAAGCGGAGTTTTCTGCGGTTCACACAGCGAGGTTCATTTAGATGAGATCGCACCCGGACTTGTAAGAGATACATCAAAGTGTATCCTTTGCGGAAGATGTATAGAAAGATGCAAGAGTGCACACGGACTCGGAATACTGGGCTTTGAGAACAGAGGATTCAATACCTTTGTTTCTCCGGCTGATGACCGTTCATTCAACGACAGCCCCTGCATACAGTGCGGACAGTGTGTAAATGTTTGTCCTACCGGAGCTTTAATGGAGCACTCAGAGATAGATAAGGTCGATCATGCTCTTCGTTACGGAAAGAAGATCGTTATCGCTCAGGCGGCACCTGCTGTAAGAGCAGCACTCGGTGAAGAATTCGGATACAAGATCGGAACACCGGTTACCGGAAAGATGATCGCCGCAATGAGAAGACTCGGATTCCACAGGATATATGATGTAAACTTCGGAGCTGACCTTACCATTATGGAAGAGGGAACAGAGCTTCTTGGAAGATTAAAGAACGACGGTGTCCTGCCCATGATCACATCATGTTCACCGGGCTGGGTCAACTATGCAGAATATAACTACGGAGATCTTCTTCCTCATCTGTCATCATGCAAATCACCTCATCAGATGCAGGGAGCGATAATCAAATCATACTGGGCTAAACAGAATGATGTTAACCCTGAGGATATATTCGTTGTTTCCGTAATGCCTTGCACGGCGAAGAAGTTCGAGAGACAGCGTGAGCAGCTTACAGTGAACGGTCTGCCTGATGTCGATGCTGTCATAACGACAAGAGAGCTCGCAAGGATGATCAAGAGAGCAGGTATCATGTTTGACAGACTTCCGGATGAGGAATGGGACCAGGATATCATGGGTGATTATTCCGGTGCAGCAGCTATCTTCGGTGTAACAGGCGGTGTTATGGAAGCAGCTCTTCGTACGGTATATTTCAAGCTTACCGGAAAGGAATCTGATCCTATCGAGTTTAACGAGGTACGTGGTCATGATGCCGGAATAAGAGAAGCATCGATTGATATAAACGGCACAGTCGTTAACGTTGCGATAGCGTCCGGAATGAAATCTGCAAAGGTGCTTTTGGATGATATAAGAGCAGGAAAGAGCAAATATCAGTTCATAGAGATCATGGGATGTCCTGGCGGATGTATCAACGGCGGCGGACAGCCTTATGTACGTGAATTCTTCCTGCCTGACGAGGATGATGACATCCTTGATACATATAAAGAGAAGCGTGCAAAGGCTCTCTACAGTGAGGATGAGAGACAGACTCTGCGTCAGTCACATAACAATCCTCAGATCAAGGAGCTTTATGACAAGTTCCTGGGCGAGCCGAACAGCCATAAGGCGCATGAACTCCTTCACACGACATATGCTGAAAGAGTAGGCTTCAATGATATAAAATAAATATTTAAGGCAGCATCTCATGGTACGCATTTGGTGCTGCCTTTTATTAAGTGAATGTTTTACATGATGTGAGTATCTTGATATAATTGGTTTGAATGGGAAGAAGGATGAAGGAGGATACTGATGAAAACATGGAAAACTAGCAGGATCATTCTGTTTATTGCAGGGTGTGTATCCCTGAATATATTCGGTAAGCTTCTTGCTGCGCGGTTTGACTTGCCTTTGTGGGGAGATTCACTGGGTACTGTACTGTGTGCTTATATTGGAGGCCCTGTCTGCGGTGCGATAGTGGGAGTGACCGCAAATCTTGCTTACTGCGTGATCAACCGTCTTTCGGTTGCTTATTCGATTACCAGCATCGCACTTGCTTTCATAATAGGCTTTGCTGCAAAAAGAAAATGGTTTGACCGCTTTTATGGCTTTATGAAAGCGGCTTCACTTGCCATGGTTGTAGCACTTGTCGTTTCTGTACCGATAAATCTGATTTTTGATAACGGATATACCGGCAACACCTGGGGTAATGGAATTGTTGAATACCTTCTCGGACATGAGTGGCCGCATCTATTGTGCAGCGTACTCGGTCAGCTTGCGATCGAGTTCGCCGACAAGATACTTACTGTAGCAGCAGTTTATCTTGCGATTCTTTACAGAAGATTCCGTAAAGAGGAAAACGGCGAGAATATTTCAGCCGACAGGAGCAAGGCTGCAACACCTGCAATTATACTGTTAATACTGGGACTGGTTCTTTCCATGCCTGTCGATGCAAGAGCTGAGGAAGTCTCTCGCCTTGATCTGCCTGATTATAACGATTATGTTCAGAGCGTATACAGCGGCAATAACGGTCTGCCCTGCGGAGAGGCTAATGATATCGCACAGACAAACGACGGTGTTTTGTGGATAGGTACGTATGCGGGACTGTACCGTTATAACGGACGTGAATTCCGCTGGGTTGATGATTATGAATCCGTAAAGAACGTAAACTGTCTTTACGTGGATGAAGAAGGACGACTGTGGATCGGAACTAACGACAACGGATTATCAATAGTGATAAGAGAAAAAGTCGTAAATGTCCTTGATCAGTCAAACGGTCTTTCTTCCAATTCGGTGCGCTGCATAACCCGTGCAAGCGATGGATATTATTATGTCGGTACAACCGGCAGCATGCATATAATCGCAATGAATAACGGCATAAATGTTTCTGGTACTCTTGAGGAAGTAAACTATGCCGACAGCATTACTGCGGATCAAAACGGAAATGTAGTAACCATCACTTCGGAAGGAAAGCTTTTCCTCATTAGGAACGGTGTTGTGAAAGCTGCACTCAGAAATGAGGATGAAGAGGATGCTTTCAACTGTTGCGCTTTTGCACCCGACGGTGAACTGATGGTAGGAACTGCTACCAATCATATTTACAGCTATGATGTTTCCGAAGGCTACTTCAAGCAGCTTGATGTAAGGACCTGCAGGGAAATCAACAATATAAACAATCTTAATTATCTCAGTAATGGCACGCTGTTCATATCTACCGACAGCGGAGTGTCATATATAGATGTCAACGGTTACCACAGTCTCAATACGAACGATTTCAACAATTCGATCGACAATATGCTCTACGACTATCAGGGCAATCTGTGGTTTACCTCTTCCAGACTGGGTCTGCTCAGACTGGCAAAATCCCCTTTCAAAGATGTATACGGCGCAATAGGCATGGAACGAAGGGTAGTCAATGCCATAGTTGCATGGCAGGGCTGTTATTATATCGGTACTGATAAAGGTCTCGATGTAGTAGATCGCACATGCCGCATACAGATACACAACAGTATGACTGATGAACTTGACGGAAAGCGAATCCGCTGCATGTATGTTGACGGGGACAATCACCTGTGGATATGCACATACGGCAGCGGACTGATCGAATATGCTCCCGATGAGGAAAAATGGTCTTACAATGCGGACAGCGGAAGTTTCGGAAACCGTGCCCGTATCGTTACAGGACTCTCTGACGGCACGATACTGGCTGCGGGTGATACCGGAATCAGTTATATAAAGGATCATAAGGTTACTAAAACGATCAGTAATGAGGACGGACTGATAAATTCCATGATCCTTACAGTTACCGAACTTTCTGACGGAACGATCCTTGCAGGAACAGACGGTGACGGCATCGCTGTGATCAAAAACGGTGAAGTCATCGATATGTTTACCCGTGATGACGGGCTCAGCAGCGGAGTCATACTGCGTACAGTAAAAGATCCGAAGACCGAGGGTGTTTTCATAGTCACAAGCAACAGCCTCTGCTATCTGGATACAGACAGCACCATACGTGTACTTGATAAATTCCCGTACTTTAACAATTACGATATATGGGTAAAGGACGAGGATTCGCTTTTTGTCATGTCCAGCGCCGGAATCTATGTAGTTGAACGAGATGAACTGGTTGCAGGCGGCGAGATCGCATGGGAACTTCTTGATGCACGAAGAGGTCTGGGAACATCACTTACGGCAAATTCATGGAATTACTATAACGGTAGCGGGGAACTCTATCTTCCATGTGACACCGGTGTTTATATAATCGATGTTGACAAATACAACAGCGATGTACGTTCATACCGTATGCAGCTTGCTTCTGTAAAGCTTGACGGTGTTTTGCAGCCGATAGCAAGGAAAGGCGCCATAACGGTAGGACGGGGCGTCAGCCGTGTGGAACTCAGTCCCGAGATACTAAACTACACGATCCAGGAACCTAACGTGGGTTATTTCCTCGAAGGCTATGATACACAGTGGACTATCGTTCCGCAGAACAGTCTTAATAACATTTTCTACCTCAATCTGCCGGCAGGAAAATATACTTTCCATCTTGCCATCTTTGACAGTGCGGGAGAGCGTGTCTTTGAGGAGAGAAAATTCGAACTTGTAAAGACAGGTGAGATATATGAACAGCCGTATTTCATCTTCTATATGCTGCTCATACTTTCACTTGCCATAATCTGGTTTACATGGCTGGTCGTACAAAGACAGTTGAACCAGCAGCAGATCAAGTTGAATATGGCAAATGAGACGGTAAACGCGATCGCGAAAGCCGTCGATGCCAAGGACGTCCGTACACATCAGCATTCTCAGCGTGTTGCAGAGTATTCGGTACTGATAGCTGATGAAATGGGATGTTTTGAGAAAAGACACAGAAAGAAAGAACTGGCTAACCTCAGGAAAGCTGCACAGCTGCATGATATTGGAAAGATTGGCGTTCCTGACAGAGTCCTTAACAAAGTGGGACGTCTTGATGATGAAGAATACGCTCTGATGAAATCACATGTTACAAGAGGAGCTGAGATTTTAAAGGATTTCACTCTTGTGGAGCATGTAGAGGAAGGAACACGATACCATCATGAAAGATATGACGGAAAAGGTTATCCTGACGGGCTTGTGGGTGATCAGATCCCTCTGTTTGGCAGGATAATATCGGTAGCCGATGCTTTTGATGCAATGACTTCTAACCGTGTATACCGTAATCACATGGATACTGATTACGTTTTGAATGAAATGAAGCGAGGCAGAGGAACACAGTTTGATCCGGATGCTCTTGATGCATTCATACGCCTTATCGACAAGGGTATCATCAATCTGGAAGAGCTCTATGCACAGAAGCGTGCCGAGATCAAGCAGGCCGAAAGCGAGCAGGCTGATCCGGAGGCACAGAAGGAGCTTGCACGACGCGTCGAGGAAGACAAGAAGATTCAGGCTGCCACCATGGAGAATGAGAAAAAGGAAGATACTTCGGATGAGAAAGGAGAGAAAGCATGAAACGTGTATATATAACTACTGCAATTACATGTCTGGCTGTGCTGGCTGTTTTCATCCTGTGTTTCAGAATTCTCAACCTTTCGGGAACGAAGGAACATCTGACGGTAGGCTTTGTTTATGATAATGATGAGAGCACACCTTATACATATAATTTTTCACTGGCAAAAGATGCTGTTGAAAAAGCTTACGGAGACAAGGTGGATATACTCACCTGCAGCAACGTGCTTGATGATGAGATTAAAGAGCCGGTAGCTGAGCTTGCTCAGGGAGGCTGTGACATCATATTCTTTAACGGATACAGCGAGTTAGTCATGGACCTTGCCGAGCAGTATCCTGACATTCAGTTCTGTCAGACCTCATATATGGATATGAACGGAAAGACAGTACCGAAAAACTATCATACGTTCAAGGGAGAAGCCTATCAGGGGCGATATGTGAGCGGAATAGCTGCAGGCATGAAGATAAAGCAGATGATATCCGAGGGTGTTATTACCGAAGATCAGGCTCTGGTAGGATTTGTCGCTGCATTTTCCACACCTGAGGTTATCTCCGGATATACGGCATTTTTGCTGGGAGCCCGTTCAGTAGTGCCAGATACCCAGATGAAGGTGCTTTATACAGGGACATGGAGCAGCTATGCTCAGGAGAAGGCTTCGGCTCAGAAGCTGATAGATGACGGATGCGTGATCATCTCACAGCATACTGATACGATAGGTCCTGCTATTGCATGTGAGGAAGCATCAAAGAATTGGCCAGTTTATCATGTCGGATATAATCAGAGCATGTCCGAGGTCGCACCTACCACTTCTCTTGTTACTTCGAGGATATGCTGGGAGCCTTATGTGCTCACTGCTGTAGAAGCTGTTAGGACCAACAAGGGGATCGAAGAGTCTTTTGCCGGTCATGGCAAGATTCACGGAAATGATATTTCGGCCGGATTTGATTACGGATGGGTGGAGATGGATGATATCAATCTTCAGGCAGTTGCTCCGGGAACACAGGAGGCTATGAATAAAGCTATTGATATGTTTGTCCGCGGCAACAATATCTTTGTATTCAAGGGAGATTATACCGGTGTGAATCCTGATGATCCTTCGGATACAATAGATCTTAAGCTGGGTTATATAGAGAACGAATACTCGTCCTATCCTTCATTCTATTACATCCTTAAGGACATTATTACGATAGTGGAATGATGTCATATGCCTGTTATAATTACAGTAATTGAAATGACTCTTCATTTATGATAACATTGTGAAGTTGATCATCGATTAAATGCTAAACTGCCTGATGGGCATATGGATAAAGGAGAGTAAACAAGATGAAACTGGGAATCGTTGGATTACCGAATGTAGGAAAATCAACATTATTCAATTCACTGACAAAGGCGGGTGCGGAATCGGCCAATTATCCGTTCTGTACTATAGATCCCAATGTCGGTGTGGTTGCGGTTCCGGATGAAAGGATAAAGCTTTTAGGAAAACTGTACAATACCAAAAAGGTAACTCCTGCAGTAATAGAATTTGTTGATATTGCGGGACTCGTAAAGGGTGCCAGCAAGGGTGAAGGCCTCGGCAACCAGTTTCTTGCAAATATCCGTGAGGTTGATGCGATAGTTCACGTTGTAAGATGCTTTGAGGACGGCAATGTGGTTCATGTCGACGGAAGCGTTGATCCTGCAAGGGATATAGAGACAATAAATTATGAGCTGATATTCTCTGACATGGAGATACTTGACAGAAGGATCGCGAAAGTTGCAAAGCAGGCAAAGATGGATAAGACTGTTGCAAAAGAATATGAACAGCTCGAAGCTATAAAAGCTCATCTCGAAGCCGGAAACATGGCAAAGACATTCCCCATGTCTGAGGACGAGGATAAGATAGCGTGGTTCAATTCATACAATCTTCTTACAGCCAAACCCACGATATATGCTGCTAATGTATCAGAGGACGATCTTGCTGATGACGGTGCGAATAACCCGCATGTTCAGGCAGTAAGGAAAATGGCACAGGAAGAAAACAGCGAGGTATTTGTTATCTGTGCACAGATCGAACAGGAGATAGCCGAGCTTGATGATGAAGAAAAAGCAATGTTTTTAGAGGATCTCGGTTTAAAGGAATCCGGTCTGGATAAGCTGATAGCTGCAAGCTACCGCATCCTTAACCTTATGAGCTTTTTGACTGCAGGAGAGGATGAGTGCAGAGCCTGGACCATAAAGATAGGTACTAAAGCTCCACAGGCTGCAGGAAAGATACATACCGATTTTGAGAGAGGCTTTATCAAGGCAGAAGTTGTCAACTATAAGGACCTGCTCGAACAGGGCAGCCTGGCTGCTGCTAGAGAAAAGGGACTTGTCGGCATGGAAGGCAAGGAGTATGTCGTTCAGGACGGAGATGTCATACTGTTCAGATTCAATGTATAGTACGACAGTCAAAATGACGAAATTTTAATGCCGGTTTTATGAAAAATTAACAAAGGATTTATAAAGTTTAGAAAAGAGACACAATATATAGTGCCTCTTTTCTTTTTGCACACCAAATATAGACATGCTCATTTCTTGAGGTCTGGAACCCAATCTAAACAGGAATTTGAATCGGTTTTTAGCCTTGAAATCACGGCATTTATACGATAAAATGGTAGCAAGTGGTGGAAAGTGGAATGTTAGTGACACAAAGTGGTGATTATCAATGTTCATGGGAGAATACAATCACACAATCGATCCAAAGGGCAGAGTTATCGTACCTGCCAAGTTCAGAGATGCTCTCGGTGAACATTTTGTAGTTACCAAAGGACTTGACGGTTGCCTGTTTGTATATGATGAGAAGGAATGGGCACTGTTTGAGGAAAAGCTTAAGACACTTCCGATCACCAATAAAGAAGCCAGAGCGTTTGTCAGATTCTTTCTTGCAGGTGCGGCTGAGGTCGAGACAGACAAGCAGGGAAGGATACTTCTTCCGTCGGTGTTGAGAGAATATGCCGAACTTGAAAAGGATGTAGTCCTTATAGGAGCCGGAGGAAGAGTTGAGATCTGGAGCAAGGGACGCTGGGAAGGAACTGCACAGTTTGATGATGTAAACGAGATCGCTGAGCATATGCTTAATCTCGGATTTGGAATATAGGATATGGAGTTTGAACACAGATCGGTACTTCTTGATGAGTGCATCGAAGGACTGAACATCAAACCGGACGGCATATATGTCGACGGAACGCTCGGAGGAGCGGGGCATTCCTATGAGATAGCAAAAAGGCTGAATAAAAACGGCAGACTGATAGGAATAGATCAGGATGAGGATGCCATAAAAGCCGCAACTGAAAGGCTTAGAGAGTTTGACAATGTTACCATAGTCCGAAGCAATTACGAAAACATACGATCCATATTAAACGGACTTGGAATAGAAAAGGTCGACGGAATACTGCTTGACCTGGGAGTGAGTTCATATCAGCTCGATACGATAGAAAGAGGCTTCTCTTACAAGTATGACACGCAGCTTGATATGAGAATGGATACAAGACAGAGCCTGACAGCCAAGGACATAGTCAACGGCTACAGCGAAAAGGAACTGTTCAGGATAATAAGGGATTACGGAGAAGACGGATTCGCGCAGAATATCGCAAAGCACATAGTAAAGGCGAGAGAGGGGTCGCCGATAAACACGACATATGAGCTTAACGAGATAATAAAAGCAGCGATACCGGCAAAGATGAGGGCTAACGGACATCCGTCCAAGAAAACCTTCCAGGCTATCAGGATAGAGTGCAACAGAGAACTTGATGTCCTGAAGAACAGCATGGATGACATGATCGATCTATTGGCCGACAAGGGAAGGCTGGTGATCATCACATTCCATTCGCTGGAAGACAGGATAGTAAAATCTGCCATGAAAAAGCAGGAAAACCCGTGCACATGTCCGCCAAGCTTTCCGGTATGTGTATGCGGTAACGTTTCAAAGGGGAAGGTAATAACGAAGAAACCGATATTACCTAGTCAAAGGGAGAGAGAGGAGAATACAAGGTCAAAGAGTGCCAAATTAAGGATATTTGAAAAAGAGGTGTAAGATGGCAACCAGAGCTAACACAGCAAGAAATTTAAGAGGGACATACGTGCAGGGCAATACCGTTCGCAAGGAAGATCTCATAAGGGAGATGAACAAGCCTTACAAGCCCGTAGATGCCAGAGTTGCAAGAAACAGAGCAAAGGCAAAGAGAATGAGCCCGGGATACGTGCTTTTCCTTGGTGCTGCTGTTGTTATCGCGTGCCTTACACTTACAAGCTATATAAAGATGCAGGCTGAACTCACTGTAAGCATCAAGAGAGTGGCTTATCTGGAAAACGAGCTCAATAACCTCAGACTTACAAACGACGAGGAACTTGAGCGTATCGAGAGCAGCGTGAATCTTGAAGAGATCAAACAGATTGCTGTAGAAGAATTGGGAATGACCTATGCAAAAGCGGGACAAGTTGTTACAATATCTGATGAGGGTAGCGACTACGTAAGACAGCTTAAGGAACTTCCGAGCAACTAGGAGCATTTGTTTTGAAAAGCGAAAAAAGAGTTAAAAGAGTCAGAAGAATAAGAGTTGAAAACGGACTCAATAAAGATATGCAGGCAAAGCTGGTGATACTTTTTGTTATGGTATTACTGGCTTTTGCAGGTTTAGGAGTAAGGCTCATTACCATCACCAGAGATAACGGCGAGAGATATAAAAAACAGGTACTGAGTCAGCAGAAATACAATTCGATCACACTTCCGTACAAGCGAGGAGACATCCTTGACTGCAAGGGCAACAAGCTCGCTACGTCTGAGAAGGTCTATAACATGATAATCGATGCCAAGGTCATGCTCGACAAGGAAGAGAGCCTTGAAGCAACACTGGATGCACTCAGAACATGCTTCCCCACACTTGACATATCGGCTATCAGAAATCATGTCACACAAAACCCTTCATCACAGTATCACATAGTTAAAAAACAGCTCACTTACGATGAAATAAGCGCTTTTTTGGAGATGGATAACAATAACGAGGAGTATCCTGACATTGCCGGCGTATGGTTTGAGAATGAATATAAGAGAGTATATCCGAACAATTCGCTCGCCAGCGATGTAATCGGATTTACCGTAAGAGGAGAAGGCGGACAGTACGGTCTCGAACAGTACTACAATGATATCCTTGAGGGCATAAACGGCCGTGACTACGGCTATCTCAACGAGGATGAGACGCTTGAGAGGACCACTATCCCCGCAACAGACGGCTATAACATAGTCACAACGATAGATGCGAACATCCAGCAGATAGCGGAAAAGTATCTCTATCAGTTCAATGAGGAATACAAGAACGCTGCAAGAGACGGCAACGGTGCCAATAATCTCGGATGCATCATAATGGATGTGGATTCCGGAGACATACTTGCCATGGCAAGCTATCCGACCTTTGATCTTAATAATCCGAGAGACACATCAAGACTGATCGGCATGAAAAAGTCGGAGCTTAACGGTACCATACCGTATGATGCTATTGTTCTTACGGAGAGCAACATTGAAGAGGAGCTTTCAGACGATGAGCTTAAAAATGCGAATCTTGCCAATCTCTGGAAGAATTTCTGCATAAGCAACACTTATGAGCCGGGTTCGACATACAAACCCTTTACTGTTGCGTGCGGACTTGAAGCAGGAAAGCTTACCGGAGAAGAATACTATACCTGTAACGGAGCGCTTCAGGTGGCTGATCACAACATCAAGTGTCATAACTACAAGAAGGGTGGCTGCGGCACACTCAGTGTTAAGGGTGCAGTAGAGAATTCCTGCAACGTATCATTCATGCTCATGGGACGACAGATCGGTTCACCCACATTCCTCGAATATCAGAGCAAATACAATTTCGGACTTAAGACAAATATAGACTTGTACGGTGAATCAAGAACTGATTCGCTGATATTCTCCGGCGATACGATGGGAGAGACGGAACTTGCAACATCAACATTCGGACAGGGCTTTAATGTTACGATGATCCAGATGATCACAGGCTTCTGTTCACTCATAAACGGCGGATATTATTATGAGCCTCATATGGTGAGCAAGATAACAGCTTCAGACGGCTCTGTTGTAAAGACTATCACTCCCAGAGTGCTCAAACAGACTATTTCAGAGCATACATCCGCAGAGATCGTTGATTATTGCATAGGTGTTGTTGAAGAAGGAACAGGTAAGGAAGCAAGACCTGCCGGATACAGGATAGGCGGAAAAACCGGAACAGCGGAAATGGTTCCCAGAGACAGAACCAACTATCTGCTCTCGTTCATGGGATTTGCACCCGCGGACAATCCGCAGATCGCGATATACATAGTTGTTGACAGACCGAATTCATGGATTCAGGACAACGTTGGATTTGCAAGGAAGCTTTGCAAGCAGATACTTACAGAAGTACTTCCGTATATGAACATCTACATGACTGAAGAACTCACAGAGAAAGAGGAGGCAGAACTTGCCGAGCTCAATATAACGATAAAGAAGGCAACGCAGCCTGAGGAGGAGGAACAGCCTGAGGTAACAGATGCGCCTGATGTTGATGAGGAAGGAAATATCGATCCTCACGGCGGTGATGTCACATCATCTAATCAGGTAACCGAGGAAGAGATGAACAGTGATGATGTTGAGCTTGCTCCGCTTACGGGAAATGTACTGAACGTGGAAACCGGTGAAGCGGTAAGGGAAAATACAGATGAAGTTCCATACTAACGATCAAGACAGAGTAAAACCATATATTGATTTCAGCCTTATTCTGATCACGCTCTTTTTAGTAGCATTCGGTCTGATAATGGTCTATTCCACGAGCAGTTATGAGGCATCAATGTCTGCGATTACCAAAAACGATGCGGCATACTACCTTAAGAAGCAGGCAGTGGCATCGGTCGCGGGCATTATACTTATGATATTTATCAGCTATATCCCATATCATTTTTGGGAGAAGCTTTCAGGAATAGCATATGTAGTATCAGCAGTGCTGATAGTGCTTGTCCTTACTCCTTTGGGATACGAGGCTAACGGTGCGAGAAGATGGCTGAGGATAGGAATATCCGTACAGCCAGCCGAGATAGCAAAGCTTGCAATGATCATATTTGTGGCGGGGCTTATCTGCAAGCTTAAAGACGGGATAAATACAAGGAAGGGCATGGCTTTTATAATGGCTCCTCCCGCACTCATATGCCTCATGGTGTGGCAGATCACTGATAACTTAAGCAGTGCCATCATCATATTCGGGATATCATTTGTCATGCTTTTCATAGCCAGCAGGGACTACAAGAAATTTATTGTATTTACTGCAGCGGCTGCAGGCGTAGCGGCGCTGCTCGTATTTGCGATAACAAAGATGGCCGATTCGGATAAATTCGGATTCAGAGGAGCACGTGTACTTGCATGGCTCGATCCTGAAGCATACGCATCGGGCAAGGGATTCCAGACACTTCAGGCCCTTTATGCGATCGGTTCCGGCGGACTCTTCGGAAAGGGACTCGGACAGAGTATCCAGAAGCAGGGGTTCCTTCCGGAAGCACAGAATGATATGATATTTTCCGTGATATGCGAAGAACTCGGACTTTTCGGCGGAATATGTATAATGCTTCTGTTTGCATTTCTGCTGTGGAGACTCATGGTGATCGCAAACAATGCAACGGATCTTTACGGCGCATTGCTTGTCGTAGGAGTAATGGCGCATATCTCCATCCAGGTAATACTGAATATTGCGGTAGTAACAAATACTGTTCCCAATACGGGTATATCACTGCCGTTCATAAGCTACGGCGGCTCGTCTGTAATGTTTCTTTTGATAGAGATGGGACTGGTCAACAGTGTGGGCCGCAAGATAAGATTCTGATTTATGAGTAAGATAAGAAGGAAAAGAAGGAAGAAAAAGGTCGAACGGGTAAGATTTGAAAGACCTCAGATACATATGAGTTCCCATACAATAAAGATGATCATAATCATAACTGCGATCATCATGGTACTGGGATGTGCATTTGCCTATTTCGTAAAGAAATACACTGTAGATACCATTATTGTTGAAGGAAGTACGCATTATACTACAGATGAGATCAACAGAATGGTCATCGGTGACGGCTTTCTTGCCAAGAACTCGATCATACTGTCATTAAAATACAGGAATAAAGAGATAAAGGATGTACCGTTCATCGAAACGATGAGTGTAAGGATTCTATCGCCCACTACTATAAAGATAACGATCTATGAAAAGGCTGTCGCCGGATACGTTGAATATATGGGTCAGTACATATATTTTGATAAGGACGGTACGGTCGTTGAGTCTTCCGACATAAGAACGGAGGGCATACCTCAGATCATGGGCATGAAGTTCGATCATGTCGTTTTGTGGGAGAAGCTTCCGGTTTCTGATGAGGAGATATTCAAGAACATCCTCGATGTTTCGCAACTTCTCGAAAAGTATGAGATAAAAGTCGACAAGATCTACTTTGATGACGATTACAACGTAACTCTGTACTTTGATCAGGCAAGGGTAAAACTGGGCAGTTTTGACTATATAGATGAGAAGATAATACGCCTTAAAGCCATACTTCCGGAGCTGAAGGGAAAAAAGGGCGTGCTCAAATTGCAAAACTTTACAGTTGATTCGGAATATGCCTCATTTGAAGAGGACGAGTAATTGTTCTCAAAACTTAAAAAATAGTTGCGTTTAGTAAAAAATAATTATAAGATATAGAGTGTGACGTTATGCGGGGCAAAGGAGGAAAGAAGCTTTGTTAGAGATTAAAACCAATAACGCAGAAGCCGGAGCCAAGATACTTGTAATAGGTGTTGGCGGTGCCGGAAACAATGCGGTCAATCGTATGATTGATGAAGCTATAGGTGGAGTGGATTTTATAGGCGTAAACACAGATAAGCAGGCACTGCAGCTTTGTAAGGCTCCCAAATTGTTGCAGATCGGCGAAAAGCTTACCAAAGGTCTCGGAGCAGGTGCAAAGCCTGAGATCGGTGAAAGAGCAGCAGAAGAGAGTTATGATGAACTCACTGCAGCTATACAGGCATACAACATGGTGTTTGTTACATGCGGTATGGGCGGCGGAACCGGAACAGGAGCAGCTCCTATCGTTGCTAAGATCGCCAAGGATATGGGTATCCTTACAGTAGGTGTTGTTACAAAGCCTTTCCGTTTCGAGGCAAAGACACGTATGACAAATGCGCTTGCCGGCCTTGAAAAACTCAGAGAGAGTGTAGATACTCTTATTGTTATACCTAACGATAAGATTTATGAGATAGTAGACAGAAAAACAACAATGCCCGATGCTTTGAAGAAAGCAGACCAGGTATTGCAGCAGGCAGTACAGGGCATAACAGATCTGATCAATGTTCCTTCAGTTATCAACCTTGACTTTGCTGATATACAGACAGTCATGAGAGACAAGGGTATCGCTCATATCGGTATCGGTGAAGGAAAAGGCGAGGATAAGGCTATCGAAGCTGTTAAGCAGGCTGTTGAGTCTCCGCTTCTTGAGACAACGATCACAGGTGCTACGGATGTCATCCTTAATGTTACAGGTGATATCTCAATGTTCGATGCCGATGATGCAGCTAATTATATTCAGTCACTTACAGGTTCTGACATCAACGTTATCTTCGGATGCATGTATGATGCGAGTGAACCTGATACATGTAAGATAACTGTTATCGCAACAGGTATCGAGCAGAATATGAACCAGGATATGCGTATATTCAGCACACGTCCGGGTACAGCAGGAATGCAGAGACCTATCCAGCAGCAGATGCCTATGGGTGGCGTTGCAAGACAGGTTACACCTTCTGCCCAGCCAAGACCTGCTACGATAGGCGGCGCTACGGGAACGATCCCTACTCCTAGAACTAACTTTACGTCACAGCTTCAGCGCCCTGCAGATATCAAGAGCAAGGTAGAAGAGAATCAGCTTAAGATTCCGGATTTCTTACAGAAGAAATAATTAGGATTTTCAGAGCTCCCAGATCGGGAGCTCTTTTTTTGTCTTGTGCACAAGTTACATAATGCTTAGATATTTATGATCGAAGCAATACCAGATGATGTTATAATATGCGAAAAATAAGGAAAAATCTTCAAAATATTGTGTAAAAAGAGTTGACATAAAGAATTATGTTTATTATAATTATGTTAATTAATGTATAGAGATTTAGTTTTCATTCTTTTTTCTTATGCGGAGGTAGGACTATGAAGTGCCCATTTTGTGGTCATGAAAACACTAGAGTTATTGATTCCAGACCGGCAGAGGACAATAACTCTATAAGAAGGCGTCGTGTGTGTGACGAGTGCGGAAAGAGGTTCACAACATACGAGAAGGTAGAGACCATTCCGTTGATTATCATTAAAAAGGATAACAACAGAGAGGCTTATGACAGATCGAAGATCGAGGCAGGCGTTCTCCGTGCTTGTCATAAGAGACCTATCAGTGCTGCTCAGATCAATCAGCTTATTGATGAAGTTGAAACTGAGATCTTCAACATGGAGGAGAAAGAGATACCAAGCCAGGTGATCGGCGAGCTTGTGATGAACAAGCTTAAGGATCTCGAAGCGGTTGCATATGTAAGATTTGCATCCGTTTACCGTGAGTTTAAGGATATCAATACCTTCATGGATGAGCTTAAGAGTGTTATGACGACAAAATAGGCACATAGTTCTACCGCAAAAAAGGAGTATCGGGGGATGCTCCTTTTTTTGTACTCGTAAAAATACTTGACAATACATATATAATCCATGGATAATAAGCTCGAAAGAAGAAAGGAGAAATATTATGAGGAATTTTACTAAGAGATTCCTCGTGATGTTGCTAGTATCCGCTATGACTACTGCACTGTGCGCATGCGCAGGCGGTAAGGCAGGTTCAGCTGACGCTGATTCTTTGATCACTATTGGCATACCTCAGGATCTTGACGACAGTCTTGACCCCCATATAGCAGAAGGGGCAGGAACGAGAGAGGTATTATTTAATGTATTCGAAGGTTTGGTAAAACCGAATAGCAATGGTGATTTGATACCTGCCGTGGCAAGTGACTACAGCATCAACGAGGACGGAACGGTTTACACGTTCACACTCAGAGAGGGCGTTAAGTTCCACAACGGAAAAAAGGTTACGGTACAGGATGTCAAAGCTTCACTAGATAAATGTGCCGGTACTGAGAGTGGTGAGCCCTTGGTAGCGGCTTTTTCAGCCGTAAAAGAGGTAAACACACCAGATGACAAGACGATCGAGGTAGTACTTAATGAGTCTGATACGGATTTTCTTCCGAACATGACTGCCGCGATACTTCCCGCAGATCATCTTGACGCTTCAACAGAACCCATAGGAACAGGACCTTATAAGTATGTATCACGTTCACCTCAGGAGAACATCATACTGGAGAGTTTTGATGACTACTGGGGCGAGAAGGCAAAGATCAAGACAGTTGTTCTTAAGATCGTTGCAGACGGCGATACGATCGTAATGAACCTTGAGGGCGGTTCCATAGATCTTATGGCAAGACTCTCAACAACGCAGGCAGCTCAGCTTTCTGACAAGTTTGATATATATGAAGGTACCATGAATCTGGTACAGGCACTGTATATCAACAACAGCGTAGAGCCTTTGAATAATACAAAGGTTCGTCAGGCTCTTTGCTATGCGGTGGACGTCCAGGAGATCATGGATTTTGTTTCCGACGGAAAAGGAACAGAGACAGGCTCAAGCATGTTCCCTGCTTTCGGAAAGTATTATATGAAGGAGTTAAACGACACATATAATACAGATATTGACAAGGCTAAAGCGCTTCTTGCGGAGGCAGGATATCCTGACGGTTTCGAGTTTACGATAACTGTAGCCAGCAACTATCAGCAGCATGTTGATACTGCACAGGTATTAAAGGAGCAGTTTAAGAAGATAGGTGTAACAGCCAACATCAACCTGGTTGAATGGGATACATGGTTAAATGACGTTTATATCGGACGTAACTTCGAAACTACGGTTGTAGGTGTAGATGCTTCAACACTTACCGCAAGCGCAATGCTTGGACGTTTTGTGAGTGATTCCGGAAAGAACTTTGTAAATTACAACAATCCCGAGTATGACAAGGTCTACAACGAAGCTATAGCAACAGTTGATGATGATGTACGTACTCAGAAGTACAAGGAATGCGAGAGGATCCTTTCGGAGGATGCAGCAAATGTCTACATTCAGGATCTTCCCAACATGGTCGCTGTTAACAAGAAGTTCGGCGGATATGAGTTCTATCCGTTATATGTAATGGATTTTTCAAAGCTTTACGTTAAGTAAGGTTAAAGAATAAAAATATTGTAAGGAGAGATGCTATGAAATACGTTTTTAAAAAAGTACTTAGCTGTATTATAACGTTATTTATAGTGTCTCTCCTTGTTTTTGTTGCGTTTTCGCTGATACCGGGAGACCCGGCACTGTCAAGGCTTGGAACAAACGCAACAGAGCAGGCACTCGCATCCTTAAGACACCAGATGGGCCTGGACAGACCTCTTGTGGTGAGGTATTTTGAGTGGCTTGCGGGAGCACTCAGAGGAGATTTCGGAAAAAGCTACAGCTACAGCATGACCGTGACGAGCATGATAGCTGATAAGCTTCCGATAACACTTACACTCATGCTTTATTCAATGGTACTGATGGTTATCATCTCTATACCGCTTGGAGTATATGCTTCATACAAGGAAGGCACAGCCATTGATAAAGCCATTCAGATAATAAATCAGATAACAATGGCCATACCGCCGTTCTTTTCGGGTATTCTCATTACGCTTGTTTTCGGTATGACCTTCAGGATATTTACACCGGGAGGCTTTGTAAATATAAATATAAGCCCAGTACGTTTCTTCGGATTCATGTTCTTTCCTTCGCTTGCGATAGCACTTCCAAAGAGTGCGATGGTTTTAAATCTTCTGTATTCATCACTTAATGCGGAAAAGAAGAAAGACTATGTAAGGACAGCATACAGCAGAGGAAACAAGAGCAAGACGGTATTCTTTAAACACATGCTCAAGAATGCCTCTATCCCGACTATCACATTCCTTGGAATGGCACTCGCTGATATGATAGCCGGAAGTATAATAATCGAGCAGGTTTTCGGTATACCGGGACTGGGAAGGATCCTTTTGACTTCGATACAGAACAGGGATTATCCGGTGGTCATAGCAATAATCATGCTTATTGCATGTGTAGTAATAGTAAGCAACCTTTTGGTTGACATAATTTATAAACTTGTAGATCCGAGAGTCGGAGACTAGGATGAAGAAGAAACGATTCAGTTTCAATTTAATACTTGGAAGCATACTGCTTGCGATAACACTGATACCGGCACTTGTCGGACTTTTGTGGACCCCGTATGATCCGGAAGCCATGAACAGTTCGCTCAAACTTGCGGGCGTCAGCATAAGACATATCTATGGCTGTGATAACTTCGGAAGAGATATATTCAGCAGGATCATGGCAGGCAGCGGTATCACTCTGCTCATTGCCATTGGAACGGTTGCGTTCGGAAGTATAATAGGCACCGCAATTGGAGCTTTTACAGGTTATTTTGGCGGTATAATAGATGAAGCTCTCATGAGGATCAATGATGTTGCTCTTGCATTTCCGAGCCTGCTTCTTGCTCTAGTTATGGTCTCTTTACTGGGAACAGGCAAGTATCAGGTAATGCTCGCGCTAGGCATAGCATTTGTACCTAGTTATGCAAGAATTGTCAGAAGCGAGTATATCAGGATAAAGAATCTTGATTATGTCAAAGCCGCACATCTGGCTGGCGCCAGTGATCTGCGTATAATGTTTGTTCATATCCTTCCAAATACAAAGACTGTTCTTTTAAGCTCTGTAATGATCGGATTCAATAACGCGATACTTGCGGAAGCGGGCTTGAGCTTTTTGGGAATAGGCGTTCAGCCGCCGGATGCAAGCCTTGGAAGGATGCTAAGCGAAGCACAGGCATATATGTTCACTAACGCAGGGTATGTTCTGTTCACCGGATGTACCATAGTAATGATAATACTGGGATTTTCACTGTTAAGTAAGGAGATTAAGTAACATGGCAAAACTCTTACACGTTGAAGATCTGAATATTGAATTCCACGATCATCTCATTCCCGAGACGGTCGTATTTGACTTTGATCTTGACATGGAATGTGGGGAGATCGTAGGCCTTGTCGGTGAATCGGGATCCGGAAAATCGATGTCTGCTCTTGCCATAGCTGGACTTCTTAGCAGACATGATATGAAAAAGAGAGGAACGATCCAGTTTGAGGGAAAGGATATCCTAGACTGCCCGAGAAGCGAGCTAAGACAGCTTCAGGGTGATGAGATCTGCATGATATTCCAGGAACCGCTAACATCTCTTAATCCTGTCAAAAAGATAGGATGGCAGGTAGAGGAATCATTAAAGATCCATACCCAGATGACACCTCAGGAGAGGAAAGAACGTGCGTTAAAGGCACTGGCTGATGTCGAGCTTGATGATCCTGAAAGAGTCTATGATTCTTATCCCCATGAGCTTTCGGGTGGAATGCGTCAGCGAGTGATGATAGCAGCTGCGACAATAGGTAATCCCAAACTTCTTATTGCAGATGAACCGACAACAGCTCTTGATGTTACGGTTCAGAGTCAGATAGTTGAACTTTTAAAGAAGATAAATAAGGAAAAGAATACCGCGATACTTTTTATCAGCCATGATCTCAGTCTGGTCAGCAGGCTGTGCCACAGAGTTCTTGTAATGAAAAACGGGTATGTGGTCGAAGCCGGAAGTGTTAAGGAGATCTTTGAATCCCCCAAGGAGGAATATACAAAAAAACTTATAGAAGCGATCCCTAAGTGTGAATCCATGTCTGATGATACAGACGATGAGATAAACATGGTTGAAGTAAGGGACGTTTGTGTGTCTTTTACCAGAAAAAAAGAACGAGTAGATGTATTAAAGCATGTTTCGATAGATATTAAAGAGGGTGAGGTCCTGGGCCTTGTGGGCGAATCCGGCTGCGGTAAATCCACGCTAGCAAAGACGATAATCGGCCTTCTAAAGCCTGACAGCGGGACCATTACCCAGAAGTATCCAAATACCCAGATGATCTTTCAGGATCCTTACGGTTCGCTAAATCCGGCAAGAAAAGTTGGAATGATCATGGAGGAACCGCTGCGAAACCTTACGGACATGTCACCAGAAGATCGAAGAAGGCTAGCTGAGGAGATGATCACAAAGGTAGGGTTGACACCGGAATATCTCTCAAGATATCCTTCAGAGCTCTCAGGCGGTCAGAGACAGAGAGTATGCATAGCAACAGCTCTTATGTTAAGACCAAGACTCATAATAGCAGATGAGCCGGTATCAGCACTGGATGTTACGATCCAGGCAGAGGTACTTAAACTGATGGATAGACTTCATGAAGATATGGGCATAAGCTTTTTATTCATATCACATGATTTGAGAGTGGTTCATCAGATGTGTGACAGGATACTGGTTATGAAGTCAGGAGAGATAGTGGAGGAAGGCTACAGAAACGACATTTTTATGCATCCGAAACATGAATATACAAAAGAGTTGCTAAAAAGTGCAGGATTGACTAATATATTTGTATAACTTGTCCGATATATAAGATGAGAAATAAAAATCTATGGAAAGGCGGTGCGTATCATGGCTATGAATATCAATGAAAGCTTCAGATATATGCAGGATTATCGTATAAACGATATTCCCAGAGTTGATGCGCCCAAGGCTGCACCTGCCCAGGTAAAAGAGGACACAGCGCCTGCAAAGCCTTCGGTAACCATAGAGCCTATTGAGGACAGACGTCCCAAGAGCGTTGACCCTAATGAAGTATCGCTCTCATTTAACAAAAATGAAGATTTTGGCTATATAGGCAAAGACAAGGATCTGTCACTTCTTGATATGGAACAGGCAATCTCGATGATGAGACAGGATTCGATCCTTCAGGACTATCAGTACTTTGTCGGAAGCAGCAAAGACATCTTTAATTCCGAGGATGGAAGGGTTATAGCCACTAACTGATGATTTTATGATATAATAGGTCGTACTCATAAAGAGTACGACTTTTTTATGTGGGTTTAATATATGTTTTTTGAACGCTTTTATCCAACAGAATATTATGAATCTGCCTATATAATAGACTATGAGGACCTTTATAAAAAAGGATACCGCGGCATCATATATGATCTGGACAATACACTCGTACCGCATGGAGCTCCTGCAGATGAGAAAGCCTTAAAGCTTATGGAAGATCTGAGAAAGATTGGCTACAGCATCTTTTTTCTGTCAAACAACAAAGAGGGCAGAGTAAAGAGTTTTAATGAAAATATAGGAGCAAAATATCTTTACAAGGCAGCAAAGCCAAAACCGGCGGGATATCTTAAAGCGGCACAGATGATGGGACTTAAGCCTAGTGAAGTACTTGTTGTCGGAGATCAGCTTTTTACCGATATATGGGGAGCAAATATGGCCGGCATGAGAACATGTCTGGTCGTTCCTATCGACAGATCAACCGATGAGATTCAGATAGTGATCAAGAGAAAACTTGAAAAAGTCATACTTAACTCATATCTAAAAAAGAATGACATCATATCATGAAATGTAACATCTGCCCGAGACAATGCAATATAGATCGAAGTATGTCACAGGGATTCTGCGCTTCAGGAGATACGATACGTGTGGCAAGAGCAGCTCTTCATATGTGGGAAGAACCATGTATATCAGGAGAAACAGGATCTGGAACGGTCTTTTTTTCGGGATGCAACCTAAGATGCATATTCTGTCAGAACATGGAGATATCAAGAGGCAGCGCTGGCAAGGATACAAGTACTCAAAGACTTAAGGAGATATTCTTTGAACTTAAGGATAAGGGTGCAAACAATATAAATCTCGTCACACCGGCGCATTTTCTGGATCATATCATACCGGTGCTTAAGCAGGCAAAAGACGAAGGACTTGATCTGCCGATAGTTTATAATACATCGGCTTATGAGAAGGTTGAGAGTATAAAGAAACTAAAAGGTCTGATCGATGTTTATCTGCCTGACTGCAAATACTATGATGACAGACTTGCGCTGAATTTTTCATCAGCACCTGATTATCATAAGATCGCAATGAATGCGATAGAGGAAATGGTAAGACAGACCGAAAAGTGCGTATTTGATGATAAAGGCATCATAAAAAGAGGAGTGATAGTAAGACATATGGTCCTGCCGGGACATACTGCCGATTCGATAAAGGTGATCGATTCGCTGTATGAGCGCTTCGGAGATGATATATACATATCCATCATGAGTCAGTATACTCCGGTCAAAAGTATAGATGAGTACAGCGAGCTTAACAGAAGGCTTACAAAGAGGGAGTATAAAAAAGTCACGGACCATGCACTTCTTATTGGACTTACAAACGGTTTCATCCAGGATGGTGAAGTTGCCTTGGAGAGTTTTATCCCAGCATTTGACTGCGAAGGCGTGTAAAATATTAAAAAAATTGTTGCGCAACAATAGACAATAGTATAATATATTATAGGATTTAGTGTAAATGTGATTTTAGGAGGATAAATTATGATTTCTGCAGGTGACTTCAGAAATGGTGTTACTATTGAGTATGAAGGCAATGTATACCAGATAATAGAATTCCAGCATGTTAAGCCTGGTAAGGGCGCAGCATTCGTAAGAACAAAGCTTAAGAACATCATCTCAGGCGGTGTTGTTGAAAAGACATTCCGTCCTACAGAGAAATGTCCTACAGCTCGTATAGACAGAAAAGATATGCAGTATCTTTACAGTGATGGTGATCTTTATTACTTTATGGATACTGAGAACTTTGAACAGATCGCTATCAACAAGGACAATGTTGGCGACGCTCTCAAGTTTGTAAAAGAGAATGATATGTGCAAGGTTTGCTCATACAACGGAAACGTATTCTCAGTAGAGCCTCCGATGTTCGTTGAGCTTGTTGTAACTGATACAGAGCCCGGATTTAAGGGTGATACAGCTACAGGTGCTACAAAGCCTGCTGTAGTTGAAACAGGTGCAACAGTAGCAGTTCCGCTCTTTGTTAACCAGGATGATGTTATCAAGATCGATACACGTACAGGCGAATATCTCAGCCGTGTATAATCATTAATTAACTGACGACTATTAAGACAACAGATTTAGGTCTGTTGTCTTTTTTGCATCATAAAAGCATGATTATTAAAACCGTAATGAATCATGATATGCCACCGGATTGGAATAAAAGCCTGATATATGATAGAATAATCGTTATGGGTGAAAAAAAGCACGGATCAAAAAACAGCCTTAATTATCTTTTGGGGCTCATACAGGCGGCTACCTTGCTCTATGTCATCATGATCATAGGAATGATAAAGAGTTCTGATATATGGTATGATGAGGTATTTTCGCTAGAGTTTTCCAAGCTGAAGTTTGGTGAGCTTCTTGATATGGCTGCAAGGGATGTTCATCCTCCGCTTTACTATATCTATCTTAAGATATGTATGAATCTTTTTGGATTTTTCAGGCTCGATGAGATACAGGCCGCAAAGCTGGCTTCATGCATACCTGCAATAGCTCTTTTGCTTTTTGCTATCCTGTGGGTCAGAAAAAGATATGATGCAAATGCGACGACTCTGTTTGCTTTTTTTATCATAACTATGCCACAGCTTGCGACATACTATGTTGAGATACGCATGTACAGCCTGGCGCTCATGTTTGTCACATTTGCATATGCTGCGATGACAGACATTCTTGAAAGTGATGAGAAGAAAAAACCACAGTTTATTGTTATGTTTGTAATGTCGCTTTTAGCTGCGTATACTCAGTATTTTGCACTAGTAGCCATAGCTGTGGTTTACATAATATTGATCATCGGAATAATAGTGACAAAAAAGGATAAAAGCTATCTTTATACAGTCATCGGAATGATCATATCTTCTATAGTATTGTATGCTCCGTGGCTTCCGTCGTTTTTCAGGCAGATAAAAGAGGTTTCGGGATCATACTGGATACAGCCTATGTCATTAAGGAGTCTGCCGGGATGCCTTAAGTTCATGTTTTTACCCGAGGTGCCAAATCCGACTGCAGCATATAGTTTTGCCGGTATAATGATCGCGCTTTGCTTTATATGCTATGTGCTGTTTTTTATAAAAAAACCAGAGATCAAAGATATCTTACTGGTATGTAGCGGACCTGCGGTAGTTCTTTTGATAGTTACTGTCGGATTTGTATTTTCAATACTTGGAAGTCCGATATTCACATACCGCTATCTGATACCTGTTTTCGGAATACTGTATCTTAATATTTCCAAGGTGATAGCGTATAAAAAAGGCAATGGGGTGATGTATATGATCATCTTTTGGTGCATTATATTCAGTTATGCCTCATTTGACGGATTCTATAATGAAGAAACAAAGAAATGCAATGCATGGGCAGAAGCACAAAGCAGACTTGAAATGATAGAACCGGGCAGTGCGATCATAACCAATTTTGATCACGTCAGCGCAATAAGCGCATACTATCTGAGGGATGATGATATTTATATATATGACGGCGAAACAGTAGAAGTTATAAGAGAGCTGCTTGATAATTGTGACAGTATAGATGATGACGGAATAAGGAAACTTCTTAAAGAAAAAGATAATGTTTACTTTTTCGGAAGCTTTAATGTAAGGGATGAAATAGTAAAGGACTGGGAAGAGGCAGGGATAGGTGCCGAGTATACAGGCGAGTGCCTGGTTGAGAGATACTGGTTCAATATATACAGATTGAGTGCTGAATAAAGATGGAAAAGAAAAAGACATTCTTATCAAAAATACAATACATATATATACTGATGGCGGCCATGCTTGGTGTTTATACATACAGCATGTTCACAAACAGACCCTGGTATGACGAACTCTACACATATTACTATTTTATATCCCGTGGTCCTGTTTATGCAGCCATACACTGGCCTGTCCCGAATAACCACATGGGATATTCCGTGCTGTCTGCAGTGATCGATAAGTTTGGAAACAGTTATCTCGGACTGAGAGGCGTATCCGTTATATGCTCAGTGATAAGCCTGTTTTTGATCTACAGACTGGCGAAGAAGATAAGCGGTAGAAACATACTCGGCCTGCTGGGATGCTTTATGGGTGCATATCTTACCTATTCACTGGCTTTTCAGGGAAGAGGGTATGCTCTGACTACAACATGCCTGCTTGTGGCTTTAAATGTGATCGCTGATATCTCGTTGGGGGATGATAAGAAGAGACATTATATAGCCTGGATAATCGCACTGGCATGGGGACTGTATTCAATACCGAGTTCAACATACTGGGTAATACCTGTGTGTCTTACGGGAGGTCTCTACCTTCTTTTGACCAAACAGAACAAAAAACTTTTAAGACTGATCATAGCATCCATTATTGCTGCATTTGCCACATTTTCGATGTATTCCCTGGTATGGCTTGCTATCGGATCAAACCTGTTAAGCAAGGATCCTGGCGGTATTTTTTTTGGAATGTATCAGCTTGATGTGATTAAATCCGCACCTTTTAAAGCATGGTTAAGGGGCATGCAATACATGCTTGATACACCTTATATACAGAGCATAGACAGGCATGATGTGATAACAGGACTTGGCGGATACTTTACAGGTCTCTTTGATCAGTACTATTCATACTTTGCAGGATTTATGGGAACATTTGTCCTGATATTATGCATTTTTTCAGTCATTGCTGCATTGACAGATATGATCGGTATGAAGCTTCTAAAGAGCAATGATATGTTAGATGACGGATATTATTTGAGCATGATAATAGTATTGGCATTCGGGATAAGTATGCCGCTTATGCTTATTATTCAGAGTGTTAATCCATATCTTAGGGTTTTCAGTTTCTATCCTGTCATAGTCGGAGTCATGATCACATATCTGACAGAGCGTCTTATGGGGACACTAAGAAGATTCAGAAAGCGCGATGACAGGCTTTATGACCATATACAGTTTGGGATAAATACTCTGATATTTGTAATCGCTATACTCGCAACAATAAGCTTTTCATTCGGGCTTGGTAAATACAAGCCTACGATGCTTGCAGATAGGGAAAATGATATTTATGAGGCTTTAAGACAGTCGGATGACCAGGCAAAAAATATAGGAAACATCTACTATACGGATGATTTTCAGAGGTTTGTTTTAAAATTCTATTATGGTATCGAACCTGCGGAAACAACGATGGAAGAAGCCGACTACATAATGGTCAGCAGAGCGTTCATCGATGGAAACGAGCAGGAAGAGTGGCCGATGCTTGTTTATTTTGACAGTTTTGACTTTGAATATCTTGAAAAAAACTATGAAAGGCTGACCCCTGAAAGCATAAAAGATGGTGCCGATATAACGCAAAACAGGTACATACTGTACAGGAGAAAATAGCGTCCCTGTGGCCAAACTAGACAGATACCACAAAATATGGTATTATTGTTTTCGTATGTTGTATTGGCGCCCGTAGTATAATGGATAGAACGGAGGCCTCCGACGCCTTTGATGCAGGTTCGATTCCTGTCGGGCGCATTAAGGAGAATTTGTTTTGAAACTAGAAAAAGACAATGCTGTCGTCAAGTGGTTTAAAGACGTAGCGGAACTTATCAAACAGAATAAAAAGATCGCTGCAATAACCGGCGCGTTTATCGCTCTTGTTATTATAGGCATCTGTGTTTCTATCGCAACCAAAAAGTCAGACAATCAGGCACCTGAAGTTGTTGAAACTCCAAGCGGAGCTCAGGAGTATGTTATATCTGACGAGGCTATGCAGGTCGATGCTTTCCCTGATGTAAATGCTTTGATGAGAAAGTATTACGATGCGGCAGCAGCCGGAGATGTTGCGACGATCGAGTCTATAAAGTCTTCTGTAGACGAGAAGGAAAAGATAATAATCGAGAAAAAGTCGGAATATATAGATGCTTATCCGACTGTTACATGCTATACAAAGAGCGGACCTGTTACAGATTCATACATGGTATTTGCATATTATGAAGTAAAGCTTACTGACTATGATAAAACTGTGCCCGGTCTTAATGCATGGTATGTATGCAAAAGAGATAACGGCGAGCTGTATATCAATGATGATGAGCAGGATGAAAAACTCGCAAATTACTGCAAGGTAATATCTGTACAGGACGATGTAGTAGATCTTAACAATACAGTAAATGTAAAGTTTAATGAAGCTGTTGCGGCTGATGAAGAACTTGCTGCATTTCTTGATCTTCTTCCCAGCCTGTTAAGTTCAGCTGTAGGAGATGAGCTTGCAAAGAACAGTGAAGATGCAGTACCAGAAGAAAATGATACCACAGAGGTTGAGACTACCGAAGAAGTAGTTACAGAAGTCAACAAGAAAGCCAAGACTACTGATGTGGTAAATATCAGAAGTTCGGATTCGGAGACAGCCGATAAAGTCGGAAAAGCTCAAAAAGGTGATGAATTCACTGTTATCGAGCAGAAGATCAACGGCTGGTCAAAGATCATGTACAATGATAAGGAATGCTATATAAAGAGTGAGTATCTTCTGATAGAAGGACAGGAAGAGGAGACACAGACTACAGCAGAGACCAAGCAGGATGAAGTCACTGATGAGCAGGCTGCGGCCGATTCACCTTCCAGCGGAAAAGCCAAGGCTAAGGATACGGTCAATATCAGAGAGAGTGCTTCTACAGATGCGAGCAGGGTAGCCGTTGCATACAAAGGAGAAGAGATGACCGTTGTAAACAAGCAGGCTGACGGTTGGACCAAGGTAAAGTTTAATGGAAAAACAGGCTATGTAAAGAGTGAATATCTGGAGTAGCATAACCTTAAGATAATACATAATGAGAGATCCGAGGATTTTCTTCGGATCTCTTTTTTTGCCCTGAAAAGCGTATTTTTGACAAGAGAATGTTAAAAAGTTATCACTTTATTAAATCACTGATAGATGATAAAATATTCATAGGGGGCAACAGGAAGGGTATAGCATCTATGTTTACATGGAATTTTCAATATATTTCTCGCTCCAGACTTAAAGAAGTCTTTGATCAGCTTTCGCTTGATCCAGAAAAAGGCGATATACTCGTTCGAATCCATACTGCTATCCATTTTGGAGATGAGGCCGTTGAACTGGCGCGTTTTATCAAAGAAAAGGTACCGCAGGCTCATATATTCGGAACAAGCACATCCGGTGTGATCAATATGGGGCATCTTGCCAACAATCAATGTATCATTTCAGTTTCTCAGATGGCACAGGGCAGTATCGATACTGTGCTTTTGTTTACTTATGATGAAAGCAAAAAGAGTATTATGCCTGATGAGTTATGTTCTAAGATTTCAGACACGCTTATAAAAGATAATACAAAACTGCTGTTAACATTTGTAACAGGAAGATACCAGCATGTCGCAGATTTCGTTGAAAAATGCAATGAAGTCTTTCCTAATGTTCAGATGATAGGAGGAACAGCTGTTGTTCCGGATCTGAGGATCAGAAGAGCGTTAGACAGAGGCTTTGTATTTGATGAAAACGGATTTACTAATAATGGAGTGATCCTGGCATCATTTAGCGGCGATAAGCTTGAGTGTATGACATCATACGTTTCTGGTGCCGAAGTTGTCGGAGATGAGAAGATAATAGATAAATCGATAGGCAATGATATCCTTACCATAAGCGGGATGGATGCACCTGTCGAATACTACGAACGTGTAGGCGGTGTACTTGAGAAGAGGAAGGATCTGACGTATCTCTTCCCGTATGTATTACGCGATAACGGTGATGCTCCTCTTTTAGTTCAGTATTATGATAACGAAAGCCTTGGTCAGATGTATCCAAAGGATGAGCCTGAGTATGCTGAATTCTACGAAAAGCATCCGGAAATAGATGCAGATGAGAAAAGGTCGAGACTGGTCGCAAATCACCTGATAAAGCCCGGAAGCAGAATCAAGAGAGCGTTTATTCACGGCAATAAGATCGTGTTTGATAACCAGAGGATGTTTAATCATATATCATCCTTTGAGAAAGCGCAGACTCTTTTTGGCTATTCATGTATTACAAGACCGCTTATCTATTCAAACTGTGCAAAGTGGGAGATATCAGTCTACGAGAATACCAATATATGCGGATGTCTTACCGGTGGTGAGATATATAATAACGGGTCAAAGAATGTATATGGAAACAGCTGTTTTGTAGTATCGGTGTTTGGCGAGGATCCGGAAGTCCAGGCATACAATCCCTATGTTTTCACGCATACCGAGACTCTTGAGAGCGATAATGAAGAACTCATAGATTATCTTATGACCATGGAAGAGGTCTGGAACGACAAGGATGAAGGCATCCAGCAGTTTGTCCATGAGTGCGCTTCAAAGCTACTTTATAACAGCGATACCGGTATCATGAATGTCGCTGCGATGAACATGGACATAAAGCTCAAGGGATATGACAGGATATGCATGATCAGCGTTGTCGATGTCGAGAGCATGAGTTCTGTATTTTCAAAAGAGTTGATCGATCTGACAAACAGAAATTATATAAAGAAGTGTAAAAAGGCTGCCGAAAGCAAGGGATATCATATTTATTGTGAGAACAATTGGCATGTGGCGATAGGCGCAAGATCATATATGGTTGATTTCGCTGAATTCACAAAGGATATGGAGATACTTCAGCAGGAGCTGTTTTCCGCCAATGATGAGTTTATTGCGATAATACCTCTGTTTTGCGTGATAGATAATTGCACCATAGAGAACCTTACTCCCATATATAACAGAGCAAGGATAACGATGATGCATAAGAATATTCAGTTCTTTGCATGTGATGCAATGTCTGCCAATCTCGATGAAGAGAGTATAAAGGACCGTTATCACATGGTTAATGTCATCAAGTATGCAATAGCCAATGATAAGGTTATCCCTCAGTATCAGGGTATATTCTGTAACAGCAGCCGCAATATCGAACATTATGAGGCCCTCATGCGACTGATGGATGAGAACGGCAAGCTCTACTATCCCAATAGCTTTTTGGATGTTGCAAGAAGCTACGGCATTCTGTATGACACAATCTCAAAGATGATGCTAAGGAAGGTCTTTGAGCACTTCAGGGGCCTTAAGGACAAGGGGGTTAGCGTAAACCTTGGAATCCGCGATATCAGAAACAGAGAGATTACGGATTATATATATGACTTTCTGGGAACAACTCCTTATCCCGAGAATTTCATGTTTGAGATACTCGAGAACGAGGATATTGACGATTACGGAACTATCGTAACGTTTGTTGACAACATTCATGAACTTGGCGCTAAAGTGGCACTTGATGATTTCGGAAGCGGATTCTCAAATCTTCAGCATGTTATGAGCATACATTTTGATTATCTCAAGATAGACGGCTCGATCGTTAAGAGATGTGTTGACAGCAAGGAAGCCGAGAATCTGATAGCTCTGATATCTGGATGGAAGAAGCTGAGCGACAGAGAGATCAATATAATAGCTGAGTTTGTTGAAAACGAAGATATACAGGGCAAGATGGAAAACTATAAGATAGATTATTCGCAGGGATATCTGTTTTCTAAACCATCTGACAATATATTTGATTAACGGATTATTACTATGGCAAAAGAGAACAAGGTAAAAACAATAGCTGTCATAGCCGGGAATATAGCAAATGAATTCTGCAGAGACCTTATGGAGAGCATAAGAAGCGCAATCCCTCAAGGCAAGGATATTCATGTGATTATACTTCCGGGAGAAGTCCTTGTCAACGAGGAGAGCAATGTCGGAGTATGGCAGTATGACGCTATGTTCAACGGTGTCTACAGCCTGGCTAAACAGTGTGAACCCGATGGGATCATATTTGTCCTGGGAAGTATGGGCTGGAAGGTTAGCGCTGACGAGATCCATGAGTTTGTCGAAAAGTACAAGGATATACCAAAGGTACTTATATCGTCTCAGGATAAGGATTATGTGACTGTCAATTATGACAATGAAACAGGCATCAGGGAAGCTATCGACTATCTTGTAAATGTTAACGGCTTTACAAGTATCTGCATGCTCGGTGGCGAGGATTTTAATCATGACGCGATGGACAGGAAAGAGATCTTTATAAAGTGTCTTGAGGAGAACGGCCTGCCCTATAATGAGAATTTCTATGAGACGACGGATATGTCTTCTCATACGGAAGCGGCGGCAAGAAGACTGCTTGAGAATAATCCGAATGTTGAAGCGATATTCTGCGTTAATGATACATCTGCGAGAGGCCTTTACAACGTAATGGAGGATAAAGGCCTGGTTCCCGGAAAGGATATCATGGTCTTTGGATTTGACAATACCAGGTTATCGAGCGAGATGAATCCGTCACTCACTTCTATAGGCCCTGACGATACTACGCTTGGTCACAGGGCTGTGGAATTGCTGCTTGATATGATGAACGGCAAGGAAGTAAGTTCTGAAAAGGTTAAGACAAGACTTTACGGCAGACAGTCATTTCCATATGAGATGTATCATTATACAAACAAGGAACTGCTTGATATCGATGAAGAGTTCATATACAGAATGTTTGATGACTGTTTTTACAGATATAGAAGCTCGGCAATCAGAAAATCGGCAGTTGATTTAAGAAGGCTTTATTTTGAGTTTGTATTCAGGATCCTTAATGCGTACAGGAACAGATTTATGCCGGTCGAGGAATATGATGAGATCGGAAATATGATAGATGTGTTCTTCGCAAACGGTGCAATGGAGTATACTGATGCAACAAAGCTTCTTGAGTGTATACAGAGACTTCAGTACGCGATAAATGTGATACAGAAATCCCTGGCAGTAAATGCTGTTATCAACAGACTCTTTTTACGAATGAGGGATGACTGCATAAAGGAGATCTGTAAGACAAATATAAATCAGAGAAACATCACTTCCGGAAATGTCAAGAAACACAGAAGCCATCTGGTTATAGGCATGGATTATATCGGAGATAAAGATAAGTCGCTTGCCGAATACATAAAAAACATGAGCCTTATATGTGCAGACAGCGGATCGCTGTATATGTTTGATGAACCGGTTGAAAGAAGCGAAAATGAAGAGGTTACATATCCCGATGATATCAATATGAAATGTTTTATAAAAGACGGGGAGATGCATGTTACACCAAAGGACAGACAGAAAAGAAAGACAAAGAATCTGTTTTCTGCCGTAGCTGAGACGTCACATCTTGATTGTATGACGGTTTATCCGATAGTTTACCAGAACAAGACTTACGGACTGTATTTTTGCGAACTGACCGACAGGATTTATACAGTAGGAGGATTTATTTCAACCACAATAGGTATGGTAATGCATCAACTTATGAACTGATAGTTTGAAACAACAAAAACAAAGACACAGGAGGGAAGACTATGCAGGACTACAAAAAGATTGATTATTCAAAAAACAAAGACGTTGTTCTTCGTTACATCCCGGGGCACTTTATCACACCCAATTCACATGTAAACTATTACATGGATCTAAGTGATATGAAGGCAAGACAGCGTGAAGCAAGAGCAACAGGAGAGGAACTTGCTGAGATGTATCTGGCATCAGACATCATCGATACGATCCTTTGCTTAAACGGTATGGAGGTTGTGGGAGCATATCTTGCTAACAAGCTTACAAAAGCAGGTATGATCTCTGCCAACGCTCACAAGACCATTTATATAACAAGTACTGAGTATAATACCAGCGGACAGATGATGTTTCGAGAAAACAATCAGCACATGATCAAGGGAAAGAGAGTACTTATCCTTATTGATACGGCTACCACCGGAGAGACACTAAAGAGTGCTCTTCGTTCCGTTAAATTCTACGGAGGAACACCTATAGGAATATCAGCTATCTATTCCGTTGCAACACAGATGGTGGACGGTACTCCGATCAGATCGCTCTATTCGACAAGGGATCTTCCTGATTATGCCGGATATAGCCATGATGACTGTCCTCTGTGCAAAGCTGGAATACCGATTGATGCTATATGCAACGGTTATGGATATTCTACATTACAGTAAATGATAAATTGATGATAAAGTAAAAAGCCCGTTCAATGAACGGGCTTTCATCATTTATATTGTATATTCTGTCTAGATTGTAAACATACTTACATTTTCACGTAACTCTTCAGCAACCATCTTGAGGTTTTCTGCCTGTTCAACGACATTTTCCATATTAGAATCAAGCATTGATAATGAGGCACTTGTTTCTTCGGTGGAAGCTGCATTTTCCTCTGATACTGAAGAAAGAGATTCAACCGAATCAAGGATTGAGTTCTTGTTATCATCAAGACTCTGTACGAGTGAAACAATCTGATTGTTTCCTTCCTCGGATTCACGTAACAGATTAAGCATATCCTTGAATGATTCGCTCATGCTGTTAAGAGCTGTTCCTTCATCTTCGGTAGCTGTTCTGATATCTTCGGTGAGGGCTCTGTTGCGGTCTGAAAGAGAAGTGATCTGCTTAAGCATACCGGTTATCTCGTTAGCAGCATCATTTGATTCAGCTGCAAGATCCTTGATGTTGTCAGCAACGACTGCAAAGCCTTTACCTGCTTCACCGGCCCTGGCTGCCTCAATTGAAGCGTTAAGTGCAAGGAGGTTGGTCTGGTTAGCGATAGATATGATAAGTTCAGCTGACTGACTTATCTGAGCAACCACGTTAGCTGTTTCTGTAACTGAATCAGAAACCTGCTTAGCTTTTTCTCTGGTGTTCTTTCCTGAGGTCATCAGATCACTCAGCTGACCCTGAACTTTGGTAGATTCGGTAATAACTGCACGTCCGTTTTCAAGGTTGGAATTTGCGGCTCCTAAAACATCCTCTACGGCGTTGCCGATCTGGATCGTGATATCAAGTGTTGTCTGAACATCATTAGCCATGTCTGTAGCGCCGTTTGCAAGATCGGAAACCGCCTGATTGATATCGGCTGTTGCACGCTGTCCATCGGAGATCTTTTCCTTTGTTTCTACTGCTACGTTATCAACACTTTCTGCATCACCGATGATCCTGCCGATGGCTGTCTGGAGGCTGCGACGCATGTTCTCTGAAGAAAGTCCTATATTTTTGAATTCCTTTATTGGAGATTCTACATCCATTCCGGTAGCGAAATCACCAGTTGCCATTCTGTCCATACTGTTGGCGATACGCTTAACTCCGTCTGAAAGAGATTTTGCTGTAAAGATTACAAGTACGTAGAGTAATGCGATCACTACTAGGAATATGATCAGTGCAACCGTGGCTTTGGTATGCATAGCACTTCTTGAGACTTCAGCTTCTTCTGCGGCCCACGTCTCTACTATATCAGTCATATCAGAAATGGATTCACGCGTAACTTCAAACTGTTCATTGAAAGCAGTTATATCGCCTTCATTGGTTACAAAATTATATGAATTCAGCCATGCATCATAGTTCTGATAAAACTCTTCTTCATATTGCTGATAATTTTTTCCATCTATAAGTGTTTCAGTATAAAGCCTTGAATCTTGCTTCGCTATATCAGAAGCACCCTGAACTCTTTCGATAAACTGACCAAGGTTTTCTTCGTACGTAGCAAGTCTTGCAGCATAGAGAGCCTCCATCACTTCGGGTGGAAGATTACCATCTGACTGGGAAACACTTATATACTGCTGAGCAGCGACCATAGACTGATAGAAATCACGGTCACCATTTACCAACTTGGTATTGATCTGATATAGAGTTTCATAGTAAAGGGATTCGGCATTGTTATAAGTAACATCCATCTCATAGCCAAGCAAAATACTAGAGATGATAAGACATATCACCATCGGCAATACAAAGAGCTGTAAGGCCATCATAAAAGACATGTTGGCCTTAGAAAAGAGTTTTTTCATATTAGTACCTCCAACTTCCTTCTCATCCCCCAGTGGGTTTATTTTATCATATCAAACACTGAGTTGTATATACAAAAGTCAATAATTAAATAAGAAGTAATACATTATGCACATCTATTACGGTTGATGAGTATAATATACAGTAATAATGTCCTTAAGAACATTATGTATCAGATAATAGTGTAAATCGGAGGAGAAGGTTATGGCTAGTATTCAAAAGGCAAGAGGTCTGAACATGAAGAAGATGCTTCTCATGATAGGTCTTATACCTATGGCGGTTGTCATGGTTTTGTTGTTGATCATGGCTTACTTTAAGCTATCATCAGCTATGGAGGATCAGACAAGGCACAGTCTTGAGATAGCTGCAAACGGTTTGAAGGCTTACTATGAGTGGGATATACAAAACAGAGGAGGGATCGAGTATGAAACCGACTATGTTGACTTCATGGCAGCTGAAGGAAATGTTGATCTTACCCTGTTTAAGGATAATACCAGATTTGTTACAACAATAAGAGATGCAAGTGGAGAGAGAATAGAAGGCACACAGTGTAATTTCGCTGTATGGGAGACATGTCTTAAAGGCGAGGTCTATTATTCTGATGATGTAGTAATAAATGAAATCGACTATTATGTATTCTATACTCCTATTATGAATACTGACGGTTCTATGTGGGGAATGGCATTTGCAGGAATAACGGCACAAAAGGTTCAGGCTGAAAAGACGCAGCTGCTGATAAACTTTATAATAATGAGTGTTCTGCTCTTTGTAATATTTGCCCTTGCCGTTGTATATGTATCAAAGATAGTGGTAAATCCTCTGGCAGCGGTTGCTGACAGCATACATGATATCGCGGAAGGTGATCTATCACAGAGTATTAATATAAAAGCCAAACTTGCGGAGACTAAGGCACTTGTTTCTTCTGCTGAGAAACTTCAGAATTCTATCAGCAGCGTAGTGAGTGATATTAAGGATTCGTCTGCAACACTTGTAAACGGTATTGACGAGGTTGCAGCTTTGTCTGAGCAGACAGCTGAAGGGACCGAGCAGATCTCTGTGGCTATGGGAGATATCTCAGAAGGAGCCTTCTCAATAGCTGACAGTGTCCAGGATATCAATACCAAGGTTATAGATATGGATGGAATCATCAATGACATATCTGTAAACGTTGATGAGCTTACAAACGGCGCCAAGTCAATGAACAAGGCAAATATAGATGCGGTTAACTATATCCGTGAGATGGATGTAAGCAGCAAGCAGACTACAGATGCCGTAGAGAAGATCTCTGCCAGCATAGCAAAGACTCATGAATCCGTAGGAAAGATCACGGATGCGGTAAATCTTATTTCAGACATTTCTAGTCAGACTAACCTCCTTGCACTTAATGCATCTATTGAATCAGCAAGAGCGGGAGAGGCCGGCAAGGGATTTGCGGTAGTTGCCGAAGAGATCAAAAAGCTTGCGGAACAGAGTAATGAATACGCTCTTGAGATTGCTGATATCGTTAATGAGATCAAGATACAGTCCAACGACTGTGTGGATATGTCTGAAAATGTCCGGGATGCCATATCCAAAGAACAGGAGCTTCTCGGTGATACCATGGCAAGGTTCGATGTGCTCGAACAAGAGATCACCAAGGCTGTTTCAGGTATAGAGAGCATAGGCGGAAAGACAAAGAATCTCATAAATATCAAGGATGTCATAACAGAGAATGTTGGTAATCTGTCTGCCGTATCTGAAGAGAATTCGGCATCCAACGAGGAGATCACAGCTTCTTTAGGAAATGTAACCGAAAACATCAATACAATAAGCGAGGATAACAAGAACATGAATGATCTTGCAAAGGGCCTTGCCGATATGGTTGAGTATTTCAGAGTATAGACGTTTTGATTAGAATATAAGGTCGTCGTTTGATATATAAATGACGACCTTTTTTGTTGAAAAGATATGTGATAAAATAATCTTCGTTGAAAAATGTGGGGGACAGACAGGATGAGAAAGACATTTTTGCGTTTGATCTGCGTTATCCTTGCAGCCGTTTTGCTGACAGGATGCAGCAGTTACAGAGGGGGAAAGATTAAGGACGGAGTATATACCAACGATATTTACGGTTTTAAAGTCACACCAGATTCTGATATGACATACCTTGAGGATCCGATTCAATCAGATGACTACGCGGTCGCTCTGAGTTACTGCTATATGCAGGGAGGAAAGGATTCCTTCATTGCCGAGTATGCTCTCGATAATCCCAGAGGCGGTCTTATGGTAGTGAGCGAGGACAATGTTAACGGCTTTTCTACCGATGATTTTGTTGAGAATATCCAGGATCAGATGAAGGATAAGTTATTCTTCACCTATACGACCGATGCCAATGAAGATGTCACCATAAACGGAGTCAAATTCAGAAAATTCGTATTAAACAGTGACGGAAATCACCAGACTTTTTTGATAAAGGTAACAGAGTCAAGAATACTGTTTGTTTATATAGCGGTAACCAAAAACGGAATAAAGGACGGCCTGGAAGAGAAGTATCTTAATGCAATCTCAGGAATTTAGAGTAACAGACAATAAAATAAAGTGTGAAGTTCTCATTGTCGGAGCAGGACCTGCGGGAATGATGGCCGCCATAAGTGCTGCCCGCAATGGCAGTCAGGTCATTGTCATTGAGCAAAAGGACATACCCGGAAAGAAGATTTATGCCACGGGCAACGGCAGATGCAATTTCACAAATCAATACTACGACAGCCGCGTTTTCAGGGGAGAGTGTCCTCAATTTGCCTATGATGCATATAAAAGATTTGACAAGGATGAATTGATAGGTTTTATGCATCAACTCGGTGTGACAAGCAGAGATATAAACGGATATATATATCCGTATAACGAACAGGCAAGAAGCATCGTAAATGCTCTTGTTTACGAATGCAAAAGACTTGGTATAGATATCAGATGCAGCGAGAAGACTCTTGATATAGTTAAGGATGAATCCGATATCGAGGGCGGCTTTCTGGTCACTACAGATAAGGGCATATACCGCTGCGAAAATGTGATATTAGCTCCCGGAGGAAAGGCAAGCCCGACACACGGAAGTGACGGCAACTTAAATAAGATCATTAGAAAACTCGGACATGAGATCGTTTTGCAGGATCCGGCTTTGGTGCCTTTAAGATTCGCTGACAGTTCGCTTTCTCTCCTGGCTGGAGTCAGATGCAAATGCAGGACTGTTTTGATGATAGACGAAACTGCATATGATGAAGAAAGCGGCGAGATCATTTTTAACGCCGATAACATAAGCGGAATCCCGGTAATGCAGATGAGCAGATATGCTGTCAAGGCTTTAGCTAAGGGAAAAAAGGTCTGTCTTGAACTTGACCTTGTACCGGATATGATTGGCTCAGATCTTAAAGGTTTTATTGAGACATCGATCAAAGAGAGATCCGGTATCAATGAGGCTTTAGGTCTGATACTAAATGACAAGTTGGCTGAATACCTCAGTGAAAGAATTAAAGACACAGATGAGCTTGTTAAGAATATTAAGCACTTTAGAATAGAGATAAACGGTGACTGCGGATTCAACAAGGCCCAGGTAACAGCGGGAGGTGTAAATGCTGAGCAGGTGACCGAAGATATGGAATCAAAGATAATAAGGAGACTCTTTTTTGCGGGCGAGATACTGGATGTTGATGGAACATGCGGAGGATACAATCTTCAGTGGGCATTTACATCCGGGTATATAGCAGGAACAGCGGTATCTATTAAACAGTCATGAAGAAATGCTTTTCAGAAATAAAAAACAAGGGAATATCGCTCAGACATTTTAACATTGTGATGCTAGTGATCGCATTGCTGATATCGGCAGTATTGATCTTTGCCATGAACAGGACCAATGCACTGTACAAGGTCACAAGTGAAGCAACCGATGATCTGATTGAATGGAGAAGCAGTGCATACGAACTTCAGATAGCATCGGATTATCTTACCGATCAGATGAGATCTTTTGTTATTACGGGAGACAAGCAGTATCTTGATAATTACTTAGAAGAAGCTTATGTTACGAAAAGAAGAGATAAAGCTCTCAGTATCCTGGAGAAAAATCTTGCTGATACAAAACCTGTGATAGCTCTGGCTCAGGCGATGGATGTTTCAATGAAACTGATGGACAGAGAGTACTACAGTGCCAGACTTGCCCTGGATGCGTACGGATACTCGCAGGATGAATATCCGCCGGAAGTCATGAATGTATTTTTGACAGAACATGATGAAGCATTGAGTGAGCAGGAAAAACTTGATCTTGCCATGGATATGCTCTTTGATGATGAGTATCGAAAAAGCAAGGATGAGATATCCGAGTCAATGCAGAAATGTCTTGATGAGCTAGTTGGAATAATCGATGAAAAAAAGATCGAAAATGCTTCCAGAATGAAAAGACAGGTTGTGATAGAACATTTACTCACAGTCATGATGATCGTCATTCTTCTTGGCATTGTATTTCTAACAGGATATCTTGTACTCATTCCACTTAAAAAAGCGGTAGAGAAAATCCGTGAAGATGAGATTATAGACGTCAGGGGTGCATACGAGATAAGATTCCTCGCACGAACATATAATCTGATGAATCGAGTCAGTCGTGAGAGCAAGGAAAAGCTTGAGTATGAAGCAACCCACGATCCGCTTACAGGACTCTATAACAGGCGCGGATATGATTTCCTGCTAAACAATGTTGATATAGAATCATCTGCTTTTTTACTGATCGATCTGGATAAGTTTAAAAGCATAAATGATACCTACGGCCACGATGTTGGCGACAAGTCACTTACAAAAGTAGCCAGAATACTGCACAGGAGCTTCAGGGCTCAGGATTTTGTCTGCCGTATCGGCGGAGATGAATTCGCTATCATAATGATACATGCGGAGTCGCAGCTGACAGGAAGAATACAGAACAAGATTCACGAGATCAACGAACAGTTAAAGATTTCCGCTGCAGATGAAGGACTGCCACCGATATCATTGAGCGTTGGAGTTGTGTTCGGAGACCAGAATTATTCGTTTGATGAGATATTCAGGGAAGCTGATAAAGCACTCTATAAGGCTAAAGAAGACGAGAACAGAGAAGTTGTATTTGCTGATGCAATCTAAGGGAGGAATACTACATGATAAAACTTACTATTCATGAAAACGAAGATAAGGGTACCATCAGTCCCGAGATCTACGGACATTTTTCGGAGCATCTGGGCAGATGTATTTATGAAGGCCTTTTTGTAGGAGAGGATAGCGAAATACCAAACAAAAAGGGTATGAGAAGTGATGTTGTCGATGCTCTCAAGGATATGAAACTCCCAGTTTTAAGATGGCCCGGAGGATGCTTTGCGGACGAATATCACTGGAAAGACGGCATAGGTCCCAAAGAAAACAGAAAGCGTATGGTCAATACCAACTGGGGCGGAGTTGTAGAAGATAACAGTTTTGGTACTCATGAGTATTTTGAACTTTGTGATCAGCTCGGATGCAAAACATATATCAACGGAAATGTCGGTTCGGGGACTGTCCAGGAAATGGCTGAATGGATCGAATATATGACATTTGACGGCGAATCACCGCTTGCCAATGAAAGAAGAAAAAACGGACATGACAAGCCATGGAGAGTCGATTACTTCGGAGTCGGAAATGAAAACTGGGGATGCGGAGGAAACATGCATCCTGAGTATTACGCTGATGTATACAGAAGATATCAGTCATTTGTAAAGAATTATGACAAGGATAAGCCGATAAACAGGATAGCATGCGGTCCGTCTGATTTTGATTATGACTGGACTGAAAAGCTGTTAAACAGACTGTTTACCAGATGCTTTGATCATCTTCACGGAAATCTTGAGGGAATATCTCTGCATTATTACACATTGCCTCATGACTGGGATCATAAGGGTGATGCGGTGAAGTTTACAGAGGATGAATGGTATATAACTCTTAACAAGACCCTTAAGATGGATGAGATAATAACCAAGCACTGCAATATCATGGATAAGTACGATCCCAAGAAGATACTCGCGCTTATTGTTGATGAATGGGGATGCTGGTTTGATGTTGAAGAGGGTACCAATCCCGGATTCCTTTATCAGCAGAATACAATGAGAGATGCTCTTGTTGCTGGAATAAATCTAAACATCTTCAACAAGCATTGTGACAGGGTACGTATGGCAAATATTGCCCAGACGGTAAACGTTCTTCAGTCTGTAATACTCACAGAGGGCAAGAAGATGGTGCTCACCCCGACTTATCATGTATTCCGTATGTTTAAGTACCATCAGGATTCTAAGCTTTTAAACAGCTTCCTTACCGGAGTAGATGAGACTGGTATAGATGAGTACAAGGTGCCTGAAGTGACCGAATCTGTATCTAAGAGCAAGGATGGAACGGTAAACATCACTCTCAATAATCTTACTCTTGATTCAGATAAGGAAATAGATATCAGCTTTGATGAACTTGAGGCCAAGGATATAGAGGCATATATCGTAACGGGAGCGATGGATGCTCATAATACATTTGATAATGCCGATGTTGTGACAACTGAAGAGTTTACAGGATTTAAGGCTGACGGCAAGAATATCAAAGTTACACTTCCCGCTAGATCGGTAGTGCTCATCAGAGTTAAATGATCAGATGGAAAGCAGAAGAAAGCCATGCAGACTGTGTCTGTTAAAAGATATTGATCCAAAGGAATATGAAAACAGGATAAAGCGTGTTATCGATCTTATGGATCAGAAAGAAAAAGCATCTGATGATGAGTATGAGAGCAGACTTAATGTCTGCAGGACATGTTCTTATCTTAAGGATGCATTCTGCGGTGCATGCGGCTGCTACGTGGAGCTCAGATGCATTAAGAAAAACGCAAAATGTCCTTATGAGTACTGGTGATCAGAAATTCATATTTGAGATATACATATCATTAAAATCAGGGAGATTTGCTAAATAGATCTCCTTGATTTTTTTATATGATAAGAATTCTTCAAGCTCTATATTACCAAGCAGGGTTCCTTTTAACGAAGTATTACCTACCGCTATTGCATTTTCTTTAAACCATTCAGGAAACATTCCGAGTCTTATACAGCTTGAGATATTTAGATTGTAGCCAAAATTCCCGGCTATATATATACGCAACGTATTCTTGAGGCTGTTATCTATCTGAGCGGTCAGAAGATCGATACCTGTTCTGACAGCGGATTTTGCCATCTGAAAATCTCTGATCTTTTTCTGTGAAAAATGTATGTTGCGGGAATCATAGCCACTATCAAAGTATTCATCGTTTAGCAGACCGGTCTCATCCATTACATTTAATAAAAGCATGTCTGAAAGAGCGTCTATGGCATCACTTGCATGACCCGGGGCACAGGTTTCAAAAGCTGGGCCGGCGGCAGCTGATGTGATATAGATCTCACTGCCGACAGTCAATACCATTTCCGCATTTGTACCCATATCTATAAACAGATAGTCATCACATGAGGGAAGTGTCTTTAAACCGCTGTATATATCACCTCCGACAAAAGCAGAGAAACCTTGAGTTATGTTAACTGGAAACGATATCCCATCTGTCAGTCCAAGCAGGCTGGATTCACTTTTTATGGATTCTGTGTGTACAGGTGAAAACGGATATTTGCCGAGGTTTTCACAGTCATAGTTCATAAGTATATGGACCATGGTTGTATTAGCTGCGATACTGATGTTGTTTATATCTGCTGTCGTTATCACAGATTTTGCTGTAATGATATCGATATCCTGTTTAAGCACATCTTTGAGGGTAGTACTCATAAGATCGAGTTTTCCCTCGCAGGCACGAGATATACGTGTCATCACATCCAGACCGAAACTTGAAAGAGGGTTTTTTCGCGATATTGAATAAACGATCTTTCCGTGGTCATCTGCAAGTGCATATTCAATATTTGTTGTTCCGATATCTATTCCCAAAGTGTACATCATAAACACAATTATAAATGGCCGCTAACATTGTTTCAAGCTTAAAACTATGGTAAAATCAATGGTTGAGCAACTCATGATATTTGTTCGGATGGAGGCTTTAGATCCATGAAAAAACATTTAAGGATTATCATACTTTTGCTTCTGTGTCTGATGGCTGTATCCTGCTCAAAGAAAAAGCCGCAGACGCCTGAAACAATAGTGGACATAGAAGTAGCCAAGCCTACAGTTGAGGTAGAGGTAGCAAAACCTACAATCGAGGTTGAGGTAGAAAAGCCAACGGTAGAAGTTGATGTGCCAGAACCCACTGTGGAAATTGAAGTAGCCGAACCGACAGTAGAAGTCGAGGTGGAAGAGCCAACAGTAGAAGTTGATGAACCGATCGTCAGTATAGATGAGAACGGGACTTACACTTCAAGGGATGATGTAGCATTATACATAAACACATATGGCAAGCTGCCTTCTAACTTCATCACAAAGAAAGAAGCTAAAAAACTCGGTTGGGAAGGCGGATCCCTTGAGGAATATGCGCCGGGAAAGAGCATAGGAGGAGATTACTTCGGGAATTACGAGGAACTTCTGCCTGAGAAAAAGGGGCGTGAATATCATGAATGTGATATTGATACCAAAGGAAAGAAAAAGCGCGGAGCAAAACGAATAATCTATTCAAATGACGGCTTGATATATTATACGGATGATCATTACAAGACATTCACACTGCTATATGGTGAAGAGTAGATACACTGGTGAGAAATATGAAGAAAAATGAGAAAGAAAACATATATGAGATTGATCTTTCGGGGATATTCTCGGTAGAGGAGATGCAGGAGCTGCTTAGAGAAAAGCTGCCGCTCCCGGCATATTACGGTGGTACGCTTGATGCATTATATGATGTACTGACGGACGAAGGTATGAACTGGTCCATTCTGATAACCGGAACAGACGATGCCGAAGCGATACTTGGCAAATATATGAGAAACTTCAGGAAGATGTGTAAAAGGGTCAATGCTGAATCCGGCATTGAGCGCATCAAATTTGAGGACTAAAGAGATATCTTAACATGAAATTCGACAATCAGTACGACATGATGACAAAGCAGCCAGTTCCGAGTCTGATCCTTAAGCTTGGACTGCCGACTACTATCAGCATGCTCGTAACAAGTATATACAACATGGCTGATTCCTATTTTGTCGGAAAGATAGGAACATCGGCCAGCGGAGCGACCGGCATAGTTTTCGGACTTATGGCCATACTTCAGGCAGTGGGCTTTATGTTCGGACATGGAGCCGGAAGCATAATCAGCAGAAGACTCGGTGCCAGGGATATAGAAAATGCCAGAAAATTCTCGGCAACAAGCTTTTATTCAGCACTGATCGCAGGTTTTTTGATACTTATTATCGGAATGACCTTTATAACGCCTCTGATGAGGCTTTTGGGAAGTACGGATACGATACTGCCATATGCAAAGACGTACGCAACATGCATACTGATCGCTGCACCTGCAATGGTATCAAGCTGCGTGATGAACAATATCCTAAGATATGAGGGACGAGCCTTCTTTGCCATGATCGGACTTACATCCGGCGGAATAATCAATATTTTCTTGGATGCCTTTTTTATGGTCTATCTGGGCATGGGAATAGAGGGTGCAGGTATGGCTACAGCCATAAGCCAGTACATCTCATGGACCATACTTTTATCAATGTTCATCAGGAAAAAGACTCAGAGCTCTTTTGCGATAAAATATGTAAGATTCGATCTTGCGACACTGTCAGATGTTATTACAACAGGACTGCCCAGTCTTGCAAGACAGGGTCTTGGCAGCATATCTACAATGCTTCTAAACAATACAGCCGGAATATACGGTGATGCAGCTATTGCGGCAATGAGTATAGTCGGCAGGATAAGCATGTTCATATTCAGTGTAGCCCTTGGTATAGGACAGGGATTTCAGCCAGTTGCCGGATTTAATTTCGGAGCCAAGAAGTATTCACGTGTCAAGAAGGGATTCTTCTTTACATTTGTATTCGGAACAGTGCTGTTGGGATTTGTGGCAACAGTGATATTTATTCATGCAAAGGAATGCGTACAGATATTCAGAGATGATCCGAATGTAGTTGAGATAGGCTCGCTTGCGATGAGAGCACAGTGCATAGCACTTTTATTTGTTCCGATGCAGGTATGCTGCAACATGATGTTCCAGAGTATAGGTTATAAAGCAACGGCGACGTTTCTGTCAACACTGCGAAATGGTGTATGCTTTATCCCGATCCTTTTAATAACCAGCAGGATAATGGGACTGAGAGGCGTTCAGATCTCACAGTCATCGGCTGATATTCTTACTTTCTTTATAGCCATACCGTTTGCGGTGTCGTTCTTTGCGAGACTGCCAGAGGATGAGGAAGAATGGATACAAGATTCATAAGGACCAAACTGCTGATAGGCAGTGAAAAAATGGATATCCTAAAACAGAAACATGTTGCCGTATTCGGAGTCGGCGGAGTAGGCGGATACGTATGTGAGGCCCTGGCCAGATGCGGTGTCGGGAATTTTACAATCGTTGACAGGGATACGGTAAACGAATCAAACATAAACAGACAGATAATAGCTCTTTCAAGTACAGTCGGCCGGGCAAAGGTTGATGTAATGAAGGAGAGAATGCGCGACATAAACCCCGATGTAAGGGTTGAAGCCTGTAAGGTATTCTATCTCCCTCAAAATGCATCAGAGTTTGATTTTACGAAATACGATTACGTTGTGGATGCTGTAGATACGGTTACAGCCAAGCTTCAGCTGATAACCGCGGCAAAAGAAGCAAATGTTCCTGTAATAAGCAGTATGGGAGCAGGAAACAAGCTAGACCCTTCACAGTTTAGGATAGCGGATATAAGCAAGACGAGTGTCTGTCCTCTTGCAAAGGTAATGAGACGTGAACTTAAAAGCAGAGGGATAAAAAACGTTAAATGTGTTTATTCTACTGAGGAAGCAATAAAGCATGAGGGAACGGAGATAGGCAGTATCGCATTTGTTCCTTCTGTGGCAGGTTTGATGATAGCATCAGAAGTGATAAAGGATCTTATCGATCAGGATAAATAAGTTTACATAACATAATGAATACAGAAGAGAAAACAAGACTGAACAAGTACATAGCTGAATGCGGAGTATGTTCCAGACGTGAGGCTGACAGGCTCATAGAAGCCGGAAAAGTGACGGTAAACGGAAAACCTGCGGATATGGGTGTTAAGGTTTCCGCTGCGGACGAAGTCATTGTAAACGGGAAAAAACTCGGCAAAAAGGAAGAAAAGGTGGTTCTGGCATATTATAAGCCGATCGGTATCACATGTACCGAGAAGGACAGGTTTGCAGACAGGACATTAAAGGATGCATTTGATTATCCTGTAAGAGTCACTTATGCGGGCAGGCTTGACAGAGAAACCGAAGGATTGCTGCTTATGACAAATGACGGAGAACTCATCAACAGACTCATGAAGGGCAGCAATGAACATGAGAAGGAGTATTACGTTAAGGTCACTAAAGAGCTCGCACCGGACTTTAGGGAAAAGATGGAAAAGGGAGTATTTTTAAGCGAGTTAAACAGAAAGACCAAGCCGTGCAGAGTGGAGATCATCGGACCATATACCTTTAAGATAATCCTTACTCAGGGACTTAACAGACAGATAAGGCGAATGTGTTCTGAACTCGGATATAAGGTAAACGCGCTGCAAAGGGTAAGAGTTGCCAACATCTCTCTGGGCAAACTTAGGCCCGGAACATTCAGAAAGCTGACAAAGGAAGAAAAGGCTGAGCTATACAGAATAGTAGGTATGTCACATGAATAGAGAAGAATACAATAAGCTGTGTGAAACCATAGATTATCACATGAACAGATATTATAACGATGATTCACCTGAGATTACCGATTTCGAGTATGACAATCTCATGCTCAAACTTAAGGCTGCCGAGAAGGAGCATCCGGAGTGGGTTTCAAGTGATTCGCCGACACAGAAGATCGGAGGCACAACAAAACGTGAAGCCGGAGTCACGGTAGTTCATAACGTACCTATGCTCAGTATACAGGATGTTTTTTCGAAAGAAGAAGTGATCAGTTGGGTCAGAGAAGTAAGAAACGTGTATCCCGATGCAAACTTTTCCGTTGAGCAGAAGATTGACGGATTGTCCATGAGCCTCAGATATACTGACGGAAAACTGACACTTGCCGAAACCAGAGGAAACGGGCTTGTAGGCGAGGATGTTACCCTTAATGCCCTTGTGATACCGGATGTTTTAAAGAATATCGATCTTCCCGGGTATGTAGAACTGCGCGGTGAAGTATATATGTCTCATGAGGACTTTGAGAGGTTTAATGAGAAGCAGGAAGAGATGGGAAAAAAGACAGCTGCCAATCCGAGAAATCTTGCTGCGGGAACATTAAGACAGCTTGACAGTACGATAACAAAAGAGCGAGGACTTCGCATGTTCGTATTCAATGTGCAGGATGCGCATGGCGGCAGCGAGAACCTTATGATAAATCATACTGAGGGCTTAGACAGACTGGCAAATGCAGGGATAGCAGTAGTACCGCACAAACTGTGCAAAACAGAACAGGAGATACTTGATGCGATAGATGAGATCGGTGAAAGTCGAGGAGATCTTGAATATGATCTGGACGGTGCGGTAGTAAAGATAGATCATATTGAATACAGAGATACATTTTCAGGATCGAGCAAGTATTCCGCAGGACATATCGCATACAAATATCCACCGGAGGAAAAGGAAGTCGAGATTGAAGAGATAGAAGTTGATACCGGAAGAACCGGTAAGATGACTTTCAGAGCACGTTTCAAGGAACCCGTAAGACTCTGCGGAACAAATGTGCAGAGAGCTACCCTTCACAACATCGATTTTATCAAGAACATGAACATCGCTGAAGGATGCAGGGCCATCTGCAGAAAGCAGGGGGAGATAATACCTGCGATAGTCAGGGTTACGGTTCCTGCCTCAAAAGAGTATGTTCCTCCAGTAGTATGTCCCATATGCAAACATGCTCTTACGAGAGAAGAAGATACATGCGATATTTACTGTACAAATCCGAGCTGCCCTGCGCAGCTTAAGCGTACTGTGGCTTACTTTGCCGGCAAGGATGCAATGGATATAAAGAGCTTTGGTGAGACCTATGTGGCGACACTTGTTGATGAAGGATATATTCATGACTATGCGGATATATATGACCTTAAAGAGCATCGTGATGAGCTAATAGAAAAAGGCATCATGGGCAAGGAGAAGAATACTGACAAGATACTCGAAGCCATAGAAGAATCCAAGAACAATGATGCATATAAGCTACTTACCGGACTGGCTATTAGAAATGTCGGTGCAACAACGGCAAAGGGACTTATGAAGCGCTATGCTAGCATTGATGATCTTATGAAAGCAGATGCAGCCGAACTTGAAACTGTAGATGATATAGGCAGCATAACCGCCGGATGCATACATGATTTCTTTTCGGATGATGACAACATCAGGATAATCGATAAACTAAGAACAAAAGGCCTCAACTTTACGGCGTTAAAGGAAGAGGGAGCAAGTGACAAACTGTCAGGACTTACTATAGTGGTAACTGGTACACTGCCGACTCTTGGCAGAAAAGAAGTTGCGGATCTTATCGAGAAGCATGGCGGAAAAGTGACTGGTTCTGTCAGCAAAAAGACTGATCTTTTGGTAGCTGGCGAGGCAGCAGGTAGCAAGCTGACTAAGGCTACTGAACTTGGCATAAAAGTCATCACTGAATCAGACCTGCTTGAAATGATCAAGTAGAAAAAGTATTATATTATAAGAATTCAAATAAAGAGGAGGCAATAACATGCCTGTAAAGATACAAAGCGACCTTCCGGCAAAAGAAATACTTGAAGCCGAAAATATATTTGTAATGGATGAAGATCAGGCATCTCATCAGGATATAAGACCGTTACAGATAGCTATACTCAATCTTATGCCTGTCAAGGAAGATACTGAATGGCATCTTTTGCGTTCAATGTCTAACACACCGCTTCAGGTTGACATAACATTTGTAAAAATATCAACACATAATTCAACACATACTTCAGCTAATCATCTGAACAAGTTTTATGTGACATTTGATGATATAAAGCACAGGAAATTTGACGGTATGATAATAACCGGAGCTCCGGTTGAGCAGATGCCGTTTGAAGAGGTGGATTACTGGCCCGAGCTTTGTAACATCATGGAGTGGACAAAGACCAATGTTACTTCAACATTTCACATCTGCTGGGGAGCACAGGCGGCTTTGTACTATCACTATGGTCTGAATAAACAGGAGATCGGAAAAAAGCTATTTGGAATATACAGACATAAAGTCATGAACAGAAGGACTCCGCTCGTAAGAGGATTTGATGATGAATTCTGGGTACCTCACAGCAGATATACGGAAGTTTCCAAAGAAGCAATCTATGGCTGTGACGAACTGACTGTTTTGGCCGAATCCGAAGAAGCAGGCGTATGTTTGTGCATCGCTCAGAACGGAAGACAGGTATTTGTTCAGGGACATTTTGAATACGACAGAAGAACTCTGGAAAACGAGTATAAGAGAGATGTAAACAAAGGACTCGATATACAGGTACCGAAGAATTATTATCCTGATAACGATCCTAACAATAAACCAAATCTTTTGTGGAGAGCTCACGCGAACACACTCTATACCAACTGGTTGAATTATTACGTATATCAGCTCACACCGTACGATATGGATACGATCGGTGAAGACAGTGTATATACACATGCAGCGGCTTGTTCGCTGGTTGTGGAGAGCAACGGATAAGTATTATATGGAGCGATCATTCGATTTATCTGAATGATTGCTCTTTTTTGTTATATATGTATTCCGTTAGGAAAAGAAGAATAGATATAAAAGAAGACATATATTTTTTGCTTGACAGTATACTCCCCCTCAGTATACATTGAAATAGTACCGGGGAGTATTATTGCGATACTAGTTTACTTATGAATGAGTTTGGAGCAGAATCTTGGAATAAGCCGGGATGTTTTTTACTAGTGATTAAGATGCCAGATGTTGATAGATTAGGAGCATGGAAATGACTCAGTATATAGTTATAGGAATGACATGTGCGGCATGTCAGGCCAGGGTGGAAAAAGCAGTAGGAAAAGTTGAGGGTGTAAGAAACGTAAGTGTTTCTCTTCTTACTAATTCCATGGGTGTTGATGGCGATGCCAGTGAGGCCGACGTTATCAGGGCGGTTGAAGAGGCCGGATACGGAGCAAAACCAAAGAATAGTACGGATTCAAAAGCAAATAAGGACAAGTTGAGTTTATCGCAGAAGCTGGCAGCTGAGGAGGAGGCGTTAAAGGATCACGAGACGCCGAAACTTGTGAAGAGACTTGCATGGTCGATAGTTTTCCTTTTAGTCCTGATGTATATAACAATGGGACACAACATGCTTAATCTGCCGGTTCTTGCTTCGCTTGAGCACAATCATCTTGGACTTGCTCTTACACAGATGATCCTTGCTATCATTGTGATGTACATCAACAGAGCTTTTTTCATCTTAGGATTCAGATCTCTTTTTCATGGGAGTCCGAATATGGATGCTCTGGTTGCACTGGGTTCATCTGTATCCTTTGGATGGTCATTATATGTTATTTATAAAATGACAGTTATGATCACAAATGGAACATCTAACGCTGATATCATGGAGATTTATCACAGCCAGCTGTACTTTGAGTCTGCTGCAATGATACCTGCACTTATCACGGTGGGAAAAACTCTTGAATCCCTGTCTAAAGGAAGAACAACAGATGCACTTAAGAATTTGATGAGGATGGCTCCAAAAACAGCTACCATTGAGCGCGATGGAAAAGAAGTATTGGTGGATATCGATGAGGTTTTGGCAGGAGATATATTTGTTGTAAAACCAGGAGAATCAATACCGGTCGACGGGATGGTAATAGAAGGTGAAACTGCCGTTGATGAATCTGCACTTACAGGAGAATCAATTCCTGTAGATAAATCAATAGGAGACATTGTAAGTGCCGCGACAATAAATCAGTCGGGATTTTTCAGAGCAAAAGCAAGCCGAGTCGGTGAAGACACGACTTTTTCGCAGATTATACAGATGGTAAGTGACGCGGCAGCTACAAAAGCTCCGATCGCAAGGATAGCAGACAAAGTGTCCGGAGTTTTTGTCCCGGCTGTCATAGCTATATCTATTGTGGTTTTTATCATATGGTTTGCTCTGGGAGAGGGAATAACGTTTGCTCTTGAAAGAGCCATAAGCGTGCTGGTAATAAGTTGTCCATGTGCACTCGGACTTGCTACACCTGTTGCAATCATGGTCGGGAATGGAATGGGTGCCAAAAACGGAATACTCTTCAAGACTAGCGAGGCTTTAGAATCCGCAGGGAAGCTTAAGATCGTGGTTCTTGATAAGACCGGTACCATTACTGCAGGAAAGCCCGAAGTAACGGATGTTATTGTGGCTGATAGTGTGACACAAGAAGAACTGGTCACAACAGCTTACCTTATGGAAGCAAGGAGTGAACATCCTCTTGCCAAAGCGATAGTAAATTCAGTTGATGATCAGCCTTGTCCGGTTCATCCAGTCATTAACTGGAAAGCTCTTCCGGGAAATGGTATTTCAGCTGAACAGGACGGAGTAAATCTCTATGCTGGTTCCGGAAAGTTTATCCGTACTGTGTGCAAGATGGATACGATAATGGAACAGGAGGAGCAGCGTCTATCAAATGAAGGTAAGACGCCACTGTTTTTTGTTAGAGGAGAAAAACTCCTTGGGATAATCGCAGTAGCGGATGTTATCAAAGAAGATTCTTATAAAGCAGTAAAAGAACTGCAGAACATGGGTATGGAAGTGGTTATGCTGACCGGAGATAACGAGAGGACAGCAAGGGCGATCGGAAAGCAGGCAGGAGTAGATAAAGTCATCGCGGGAGTGCTTCCAGACGGAAAAGAATCTGCTATAAAAAGACTGCAACAATACGGGAAAGTTGCAATGGTGGGAGACGGGATAAATGATTCACCTGCGCTTACCCGCGCAGATATCGGAATCGCGATAGGAGCCGGTGCCGATGTTGCACTTGATTCAGCCGATGTTGTACTGATGAATTCAAAACTTTCAGATGTATCTGCTGCCATAAGGCTAAGTCGTGCGACGCTTAAGAATATATATGAGAATCTCTTCTGGGCATTTGCATATAACATAATCCTCATACCTATGGCGGCGGGGGTATATAGAGGTATTCATATGAACCCGATGTGGGGTGCTGCAGCCATGTCTCTGTCTAGCTTTACGGTTTGTATGAATGCACTGAGGCTTAATCTTTTTAATGTTCATGATGCTTCGCATGACAAAAAAGCAAAACATCCTGCTTCTTTAGAGGAATTAAATAATATTCAAACGGAGGAAAAGAAAATGACTAAGACACTAAATGTAGAAGGAATGATGTGCGAGCATTGTGAGGCTCGTGTAAAAAAGGCACTTGAGGCAATTGAAGGTGTTGAGAATGCAGTTGCAGATCATAATGCCAACACTGCTGTAGTGACACTTAATGCAGAGGTGTCAGACGATGTGCTTCGCAAAGCTGTAGAAGATCAGGATTACAAGGTCATTTCGGTTAATTAATCATCAGGACAGGGATAAGACCTGAGTAACCGGATGGAAGAGGATTTATTCATGACAAATAAAAAGACGAACAGGACAGCACAGCAAAAAAAGGCCCTGATCAATCGACTTAAACGTTTGGAAGGTCAGATAAGGGGCCTGGAAAAAATGATTGAGGAAGATGCATACTGCAATGATATCCTTCAGCAGTCCATGTCAGCATCTTCAGCAATAGACGGCTTTAACCAGGAGCTTCTCGGGTACCATTTGAAAGGCTGCGTAACAGAAGGAATCAAAAACGATGATGAAGAGATTGTTGATGAGCTTTTAAAAACTATGCGTAAGCTTATGAAATGATATGAGACAATTAAATGAATCAGGAGAATAGATTTATTATGGTGAGTATAAAACAATACTATATCCGAAATAAAAAATTCTTCAAAGCAGTTATCGCTATGACTGTTATGATCATATTTACCAGTCTTCTTTCACTGATCACGGTATGGGCAGATTTTTATACTGATCACATCTATACATTCATACGTGATCCGATATCTCATATCGTCGAACGCCTGAGATTCCCGCTGGGAGAGATGCTGATGTATCTGGGTGCAATTCTGCTTATCATGGCGGTTGTATTTCTTATCCTTTTAATCTTCATTGGCAATAAGAAAGGCTATACTGCTTTTGTGTCAGTATATATAAAGAGCATTATCATTCTGATACTGATAGTACTTCTTATCTATTCAGTTCAGTGGCTCACACCGTATCGAAGCAGCGTGTTAGGAAAGAAGTCTAATACAGATAGGGAGTATACGGTAGAGGAAATACGTACACTGTATCTGTATATCGTTGAAAACATCAATGAAGAGTGCAAGAATGTTCCACGCGATGATAACGGAAATGTGATCTATGATTCAAAAGAAGTGGCAGAACAAAAAGTATCTGCTGTTATGAATGATATTTCAAACGATTATACAAGATTAGAAGGCTATTATCCGACCATAAAGGCAGCGTGGTGTTCAGATGTGCTTGACTGGATGGGAATCGGAGGGTATACCTATCCGTATACTATGGAACTGACATATAACAAATATATCAATCGCTTCTATTTCCCAACATTATATGCACACGAGAGTTCACATCATATGGGATACTATAAAGAGCATGAAGCCAATTTCTTAAGCTTTGTTTCCTGCTCTGGAAGTGATGATCCAGTGCTTCGCTACTCAGCCTATTACTACATGCTAAGGTATGTAAAAGACGAATATTATAAGAATAGCATAGCCTGTGATAAAAAAGATGAATACATGTTGGATATTAATGAGCATCAGTTGCTTCCACAGGTTATAGTTGACGTTAACAATGCCAACAAAGAAGCACAAGAGCTATATCTTAGTGATGAGCATATTTTAGAGGATTATGCCGATGAAGCCGCCGAGATATCTGAAGTTGGGTGGGATACTCAGTCGCAGATACTTAAGGAATATGACTATGAAAATGTTGTATATCTGCTTCTGCAATACTATGACGGTAAACTTTATTAGTGTTTTGATTCGGTTATGCTGCAGATAAAAAAGAACTATGTTTAAAGGATGAAGTTGTCATGAATAAACCTAAAATGATCATGTTTGACTATGGTCAGACACTTATCAGGGAAGCTAAGTTTAACGGTGTCAGGGGAACAGAAGCCGTATTAAAGTATGCAGTAAAAAACAAATACAATAAGTCGGCCGCAGAGGTTCAGGCATATGCCGATGAACTCAATAAGGAGATTGGACGTTTTGACAGAACAAAGATACATCTGTTTCAGCACGAAGTTCCTAATCACATGTTCACGAAATATCTGTATGAATCTCTGGGCATAGAAGTTTCATTAACTCCGAAAGAAATAGATGATGTATTCTGGAATGCTGCAGCACCGGGAACTCCGACAGACGGGATATCAGAATTCCTTTCATTTTTGAAACAAAATGATATCCGAACTGCTGTTATCAGCAACATTTCATTTAGTGGAGAAGCGGTCAGAAAAAGGATCAATACTTTGATCCCTGATAATGAATTCGAATTCATACTTGCTACCAGCGAGTATTTATTTCGAAAGCCAAATCGTCATATATTTGACCTTGCACTTGAAAAGGCCCAGCTTGAGTCTGGTGATGTATGGTATGTAGGTGATCAGTATAAGTGCGACATAGTCGGTGCCAGGGATGCAGGCATTTTTCCAGTATGGTATACAGGCGCGATAGATACACAATACTATGAAGATAAAGAAGTTTTAATTGTAAAAGAATGGAATGAACTAATAGAATGCATTTTAAAAATATGAGTATTGAATGCTCTGATCTAACAGGATTACAATTTTTATAGTATATGATAAAATGATCTCAGAATAGTTATCAAGGAGGTATAAGGATGATACGCTGCGAAGTAACAGCTCCATGCAGAGCTTGAGGAGACTGTATGGAGGAAAATGATTTTCCTCAGGCTTTGCTCACAGAAATTCTATAGATTTAGGAGCAAAGAAAAATGAATAAGAAAAATGAATTAAAAGAATTTTATATACTTTGGAGTACTCAAAGCCTGTCTCAGCTAGGAAGTGCCATTACTGCATTTGCACTTACATTATGGCTGTATGAGAAGACAGGTTCGGCACTCAGTACAGCTGCGTTAAGGATATGTACATACGCACCTTACGTTATAATGAGTATATTTGCCGGTGCATTATCAGATAAATTTGATAAGAAGAAGACTATGCTTATATGCGATCTAATGGCGGCACTTACTACGGTAATGGTTTTTGTATTGTACAAAACAGATATGCTCTGTGTTTGGCATCTTTATCTGATCAATGCTTTTTCCGGTCTGATGAATACTGTTCAGCAGCCGGCTTCGGAAGTTGCCTATACTATGGTCATACCTAAGGCGCATTATCAGAAAACGAGCGGACTTCAATCATTATCAAGATCGCTGATAACAATAGGCAATCCACTGATTGCAGCAGCAATATACGGACTTGCCGGTTTGGATGCTGCAATAGCCGCTGACTTGATAACATTTGCGATAGCTTTTTTAGGGCTTGCGCTATTTATCAGGATACCTGAAATACCTAAGAAGAATGAGGACGAAGAAAATGTTCTCAAACTGGCAAAGGAAGGGTTGGTGTTCCTGAAAGAGAATCCGATGATCTTGTATGTCATCCTGTTTATGGCGGGCGTGAACCTTATTGCATCCGCATTTGACGCGGTTCTTCCTGCACTTATTATTCCGAATCCGCGAGGTGGAAACAGTGTACTCGGTATCGTGACATCATGTTCAGGGATAGCGATGATCGCAGGAAGCCTTATCGCAACGGTTATGCCAAAGCCTAAGGACAGAGTCAGGGTTATATACCTGTCGATGCTTTTTTCACTGGCGACTGAGAATTATCTGCTTGCATTTTCAAGTAATCCGTTGCTGTGGTGCCTTGGTCAGATACTCGGATGGATATTTGTTCCGGTTATGAGTGCGAACCAAAATGTTATCATGAGAAATTCCATACCTGCAAGATTGCAGGGTAGAGTATATGCCTGCAGGAACACACTTCAGTTCTTTACTATTCCGATAGGATTGCTGATAGGTGGTTTTATGGTGGATGAAGTATGTGAGCCTGTAATGAAAGATAGCGGCAGGATCATGCAGATACTGTTTGGAAGTCAGAAAGGTTCGGGTGCGGCACTTATGATGTTCATCCTGGGTGTTGCAGGAACCGTGATGTGTCTTGTGTTTGGCCATAAACTGAAAAAGTATAATTATTCTGATTAATATAAATGAAGAAATATATATGCCCCCAAAGCTTTGGGGGCATATAATTTGATTAAAAATGGAAAAACTCAAATAACTTTGGGTGGAGATCATTTATCTGCCAACCAAGAGGGATTGGCTTTTATATCCGGTATATCATCTCCATGATCAGCAAACAGATCAGTGATCGCATAGGAAAGCAAGGTATCCGGGTCAGTTCCGGGGCAGATCCAGTCGTTGATCTTATCATACGGCAAAATGAGTGGCATTCTGTCATGGAGTTCTGCTACGGAATCAGAAGATTGTCTGGTCAGTATTGCGAATACGGGTATATTTCCTTCATAGCGGTAAATTCCGCATAACCATGTGCTCATTAATCCATTAGGCTGGATCATGTATTTTGATCCGGCTTTTATTGTGCCATCGCTTGCTCTGAAATGTTCCCATTCATAGTACCAGGAAGCGGGTATAATACAGCGGTGCTTTGCCCAGGCGTCTCTAAACAGAGCTTTGGAGGAAGCGGTTTCACATCTTGCATTAACTACTGGAGCAGAACTGCTATTAATGCTAAATCCCCATTTCATGGGATAGGCAGATCTGTTGCCGTTTCTGTTCGGAGCTATCACAGGAACAATATCAGTCGGCCTTATCTCTCCTCGATAATGCATAGCCTTGCCCAGCTCATGATTTATCGTTTCATAGAGCGATGATCTCAGGGCTTTTTCTATTACATCATTAAATTCTGGTGTATCTTCATCAATATAGTATCTTGTACACATCTCTACTCGTTTCCGCTTATAGGTATAGCCTGAAATAATATAACATTATTGAAAAATGATTGACACATTCGAATATCTGTTCTATTATGATTATACCAAACGTTTGTTCACTATGCAAGAAAGATATGTGATATTAAGTATTGTTTTTAGAATAGGATTTTTCGGATTGGGGTGATAAGATGATTGATTATGAAATAATAGCTGTCGATTTTGACGGAACGCTCTGTTATAGCGACTGGCCTGCACTCGGAGAACCTAATACCGGTCTTATAGAGTTTCTAAAGAAATGGAGAGCTGCGGGCAATAAACTGATCCTTTGGACATGCAGGGCAGGTGAGGCTCTTGACAGAGCTGTTGACTGGTGCCATGAACAGGAACTTACTTTTGATGCGATTAATGACAACATACCGGAGATAGTTCAGCTGTATGGTAGCAATTCAAGAAAGATAACCTGTGATTACTATATCGACGACAGGGCGCGTCTTCCCCACGAGGTATGTATGTGATCGTTTCAGTATGATATAACTCTTTCATTTTTCTGATATATGTGTATAATGGAAATGTTGTTATTTCATATATTGGTTTGGAGGATGTAAAATGAAGCGAAGAATTTCATATCGAATAATGATCGGATTGACGATTGTCATGGCTGTTTTCTCGATTAGTGCATGCGGAACACAGAATGATTATGATAAAGATGATGTGATCGATATTGAGGAGACCGACAGCGATATTTCAACAGATATCGATTTTGACAAGCTTAATGAATCAGTAGACAATATAAACAATCTTGAGCTTGTTTCAGATTCTGATACAGAGACTGTAGATGAAGAGGAAGAGGAAATGCCGATTTCAAATGACGATGGGGATAAGACAATTTACAGCTTTACAGATGTTGTAACAAAAGGCAATGATATAACTGTTGTACCAAACGGTGGTATGAACGGATCAACTATTTTGTATAACGATAAGGATCTTAAAGGTTTTCTTGATTACGTTGATTCAAATGTTCTTGAAGCGGGACGTACTATCGACAGAGATCTGTTTTATGATCTTCTTGCAATAATGTTAGTAGACGAGAATCTTAGTCCTGATTTTGAACGCAATAAAAAGAACATGATCATGGCACTTGCTATGGCCAATAACTTTTATGGCATCGATGTAAAGATAAATGACTGTTATCTTGATGCAAACAATGCGGCCGAGTATCAGTATCATGTGACAGCTCAAGGCAAGGATGATACGTGGATAGTTAACTATGCCGAAAGATCAGTATTCTTTAATGACGGAGCTACAGAATATTCATCAGATATGTTCAAAGATGAATATCTTGCAGTTTGGCTTGTAGCTATAGAAGAGTATTACGAGAAATAAAACGATCTGTATAATATTAATCTATACCTTGGAGCAAAGTAGCATAGCCTATTTTGCTCTTTTATTTTTCTGTGATCAGGGAGAGTGCTAGGGATGTGTTATAATATAATACAAACCAGCATCGTTCATTTTGGATCCGCTAAGAGACAAAAAAGGAGCAGTATTGAACAGATCAAGTTATTTCTGGCTAGAAGAAAGAGATATCCCGTCAGGCAGTGGTTTCATATCGTGGGGATCAGCACATAAGACGGTCATTATCGTTATTGTATTGTTAATTGCTGCTACAATAATTCTGTTCGAGAAAAACAGAAACAGATACGGTGAAATCATTTTGAAATCCATAGCTGTCTCTTTGCCGTTACTGGAAATATTAAAGATATCCGTATTAAGATTTCATGATCGTATGGATATAGGACATTTGCCTATTCATTTATGCAGTATTGCAATATACATATATCCGTTGATAGTGTTTACGCACAGTGAAAAAATAAGAGAGGTTCTCTCTGAGATAAGCATGATAACACTTCTTCCGGCGGCAGTCTGTGCCATCGTTTTCCCGGACTGGACCATGTATCCAATCATAAACTTTTTCAGCCTGCACTCTTTTATCTGGCATATGCTGCAGATCATATTTCCTCTACTATGTCTTAGGATTGGATGGTGTAAACCAAGCATCAGGCATATATGGAAAAATCTGATATTTCTTATCATATGTGCAGGATTGATATTGATATTTGATCATGCCTATAATTGCAATTACTGGTTTCTGATGCGACCTGTTAGTGGAACTCCGCTGCAGATTATATATGACAGATTTGGAACAAAACTCTATCTGCCTGCACTTGCTGTGATCGTAACAGCGGTAAATATTTTTATGTATGGATTATTATATATTTTCTATCGTAATGAAAGTAAAAAATGAGGAGAATGGAATATGTGTTTATTTTGCGACATAGCTGATCATAATAAGAAAGCTCTTATAGTTGATGAAACTAAGAATACTATAACTTTTCTTGATATAAATCCTGCCAATGAGGGTCATGTACTGATCATTCCGAAAAGGCATGTAGATACGATACTTGACCTTCCTGATGAATATGTTTTGGAGATCATCGGTGTTTCAAGAAAGATCATTAGAGCTTATGAGACTGTATATAATGCCAAAGGGTACGGTGTTATGCAAAACGGTGGTGAAAACTGTGAATTTGGACATTTCCATTTCCATGTTTTTCCAAGACTTAGTAATGACGGGTTTGACTGGATATATCCGAAAGGAGAAAAGGAAGTGTCAGAACAGGTTGCTCAAAAACTCAGAGCCAAATTGAATGGGTAAGTGAACTCGAATAAATACACAATTAAGAAACGGCAGTGAATCTTAATGAAAAACAACGATTATAATTCATATACTGTAAAAATAAAAAACCGATGCAATTACGCATCGGTTTTTTCGCACACTTCATTATGCATGATAACATATTTTTAAATACAAGTCTATACCTTTTTTTGATTCTCTGTTAAGATGTAGAAACAAATAAGGAGACACCAAATGAGTGAGAAAATGTTTACCGGAACTTTCTACGGAACAACCCGGGAAGACGAAGAGAAAAAACTGAATAGGGTAAAACAGATCGCAGAGCAAAAGCTAACGAGCATAAAGCAAAATGCGACAAGACTTCAGGACGAACTGAAGTCGTTAAGAGAAGTCTATGATGTAGAAGACAAGGAAGGTCTGGCTCAGTGGTTCAACACGGATGCAAGATTCAAGGAAGTCAGAAATGACATGAGAAGAGCCGAAAGAGCCGGAAGGAAACCTTTTTTCGGGAGAATTGACATTGAAGATCCCGATAATGAAAAACGTGAGAGCTTCTACATAGGAAAAACGGTCATAGCAATGGATCCATCTCAGCCGGAGGTCATTGACTGGCGAGCTCCGATTTCTTCCGTGTACTATGATCACAGTCTTGGTATGTGCGAGTACAAGGTGCCTAAAGAAGGAATCTTCAGGGCAGACTTGAAAAGGAAACGAACATATGAAATCGAAGACGGAAGTATCAAGGATTATTATGATTCGGACGTTGTTGCTAATGATGATCTGCTCACTAAATACCTGTCCAAGAGCAAACGAAATGTGCTCAGTGAGATCATTGCAACCATCCAGCAGGAACAGAATGAGATTATAAGAAAGAATCCAAGGCATAATGTTCTGGTTCAAGGAAGTGCCGGATCAGGTAAGACCACGGTGGCCATGCACAGAATTTCGTACATACTTTATAACTATGAAACGGAATTCAAACCTGATGGCTTCTATATAGTAGGCAGCAACAAAGTGCTGTTAAACTACATCACAGGAGTGCTTCCTGATCTTGACGTATACGGTGTGCGTCAGATGACCATGGAGGAACTGTTTACAAGACTTCTCTATGAGGATTGGGACAAACGGTACAGTGTACGTAAGTTTGATAAAACGGAGAAGAGTATAGGAATCAAAGGAACTGCCAAATGGTTTGACCTGCTTAAGGATTTTTGCAAAAAGATCGAAGATGAGATCATACCCAATGATGACATAAGGATTGAAAAGAACAATCATCTTATCATGAGCTCGGAGGATATAAGGAGCATCATGAATGACTATCGTGACCTGCCGATGATACGAAAGGTCGAGAGAATGAATGACGTGCTAATGACTAAGCTCGAAAATGAGATCTACGGCAAGTATCATTCATACAACGAGGAGGAACAGAAAAAGCTTTTAAGAAAATATAAAAACTATTTTGGTCGTTTCTACTTGAAGGAATCGGTATTTGAACTGTACGAGACGTTTGTGGAAAAGCAAAAGGCGATTAATAGCGACATAATCTATGAAAAGGATTCTCCGGATCTGTATGATCTGGCTTCCCTGGCATACATATATAAGCGTATTAAAGAAAGCGAGGTAATACAGGAAGCAAGCCATGTTGTTATCGATGAGGCACAGGATTTTGGAATGATGGTGTATAAGTCGTTAAAGTACTGCATGAGTAAATGTACTTTTACAATAATGGGTGATGTTTCTCAGAATATCAATTTTGGCAGCGGTCTTTCAGACTGGGAGGATCTTAAGAAAGAAATGCTCCCGGAGAAATACGATTATTTTGGGCTTCTCAAAAAGAGTTATCGTAATACAGTGGAGATATCAGAATTTGCGACAGATATTCTCAGACACGCTACTTTCCCGATCTATCCTGTTGAACCGATCGTTCGTCATGGAGAAAAAGTTGAATGCCGAGGATGTGATAGCAAAGAAAAACTGAACGAAGCCGTATTCAAGCAGGCACATAGGATGAAGGATAAGGAATATGAGACCATCGCAGTGATCTGCAAAGATAATTCTGAAGCAAAAGAAGTATTTGAATATCTGAATGATCTCATAGATGTCAAATACTTTAGCGGAGAGGATACTGAGTTTTCATCCGGAATATATGTTATTCCTATTGAGTATTCTAAGGGACTTGAGTTTGACGCCGTGATCATATACGATGCTTCAAAAGAATCCTATCCCAAAGAGGACGGTTATGCAAAGCTATTGTATGTTGCATCTACAAGGGCACTTCATGAACTAAGCGTATTCTATATGGGAGCGCTTACAGGCCTGATAGTGGATCCTATACCTGAAGACAGAAAAAACATAACATTTGAAGATGACGATTTTCACATCAAGCCTGTACAGTTTGAAGAACAATTCAAGACAAAGGAAGAGATTGCAAAAGAACAGGCGACAGAAGGTGATATAGACAGGGTTCTTCGAGAAAAATACGGCCCCAAAAAGATTGAAGTCGGAAAGAAGGCTGAAGTAAAAAAAGCCATAGTAAAGTCAAAGATTGCTGTTAATGTAAAACAGGGAATCATTACACCTAAAGAAGATGATATAAAGAAAGAAACAACTAAAAGTGTTCATGAGTCTGAATATGGTACAGCTCCCGAATCAACTTCATTAAAACCTATTGGACACGTAAAGATTAATAACGGTGTCAGGTGGATCAACAAGGATAAGACAAGACTGGAAGTGGTCACAGGATACGGCATTCTTTCGATCATACCAATCTCAGACGAAACAGTCCGTATCACTTTCTCGAAAGAAGATAGCATCAAACTTAAGTCGCTTCCAAAAGAGGTAAAATATGATCAGCAGGTTAAATGGCTGTGCGCCGACATGAGGGATTCTGTTGAGGTAAGACTTGATAAACTTACTGTAAGGATAGATAAAAGATCAGGAGCCTTAAGTTTCGTATCTAAAAAAGGAACGGTCCTTTTAACCGAAAATACCAATACATCCAGACAGTATCATGAAGCTGGAAAAGTCTGGTGGAATTATTTTGACTGGGGAAAGAAGGAAAAACTCAGTGCACGTTCAAAGGATAAGCTTTCATGGATGGATCTTTGCAGTGTAGCAAGATATATATCTCATGGAAATGATGAGGATCCTGCATTGCTTATGAGTCAGAATGGTTATCAGATACTGGTTCCTGCCAGCATTAAGGTTATGTCTTGTACTGTCATGCCATACGGCAACTATCTTAGATTTGAAGATACACCATATATTGACTATATATTCAGGTCGTTTAGTACATAAAACTGAGCATGGCAAATCCCATTATGATTCCAGTTATCAGCCCGCAGAAGTGACCTATGGAATCAATGTGTTTTGAAAAAGACATGATAATAAGCAGTGCTATGGTGGGAAGAAAATATTTCAGATTGTATGGATTGTATATTCCTATCATACTGATGAGGATTCCCATAAGGCCGCAAATTGCTCCCGAAGCTCCTATACTTGCAGTATAGGGGCTCTTTTTTTTCTTAAGCATGACTGAAATCCTTCCTGCTATGATGATCAGCAAGAGGTAAGACGCGAAAAAAGCATGTCTGCCTAAAAGTGTCTCCAGAGCAGGGCCGATATTAGAGAGAGAATACATGTTGAATAGTATATGCAGCGGGTGTTCATGAGTAAATGCACTGGATATTATTCGGTATGATTGTTTTTGCTTTATAGAAAGAAAGTATGAAGAGCATAGATCTTTTACATTTAGCTTCTTAAGATATATCGCGAGAAACATCAGTCCGTTGATACCTATAAGAGCATAAGTGGCAGGATATTCCATTATAAATGAAAAAGCGTATAAAAGGGCATAGTATACCCCTATAAACAAAATGATTATGAGCCATGGCTTGTTGGCATTTTTGGAACTGTCTACTATTTTCATGTTCTAATTGTAACATGATTTTATTGTATTTATAATCCTTTATGATATACTATTATTGAACGCGTTCAATAATGGAGACGATATATGAACAAAGATGAAAAACTGCAGATTACTAAAGACAGGTTAATTGAAGCTACGTTAACGCTTATGGAGGATATGGATGATCCGCTTACTGTGACAAGCAGGCAGATAGCTTCTAAGGCAGGAGTAAAGCCCGGAATGATAAATTACTGCTTCGGATCCAGAGAAAATCTCATTTATCAGACTTTCCAGAAACAGTATCTTGATTTTTTAAAGGACAGTGATGTATCAAGTATCATTAATTCTCAGGCTCCGCCAAAGGAGATAATAAAACAGCTGCACTTTATCGTGGCGCGATGCCTGGTAGAAAATCATAAGTTTACCAAGGCAATCACCGGTTTTGTTTTATTCAAGAGAGATCTTGGAAAAGAATCATTCACTTTCCCTTATGTTTTAAAGCATTATAAAGGGAAAAAGAGTGAAAATGAATGCAGACTCATCTCATATGAGCTGTCTACCATGATGCAGCTGATTATATACAGAAAAGATGATATCAAAAAGGATTTTGGAATAGATCTTGCAGATAGGGATGAACTTAAGCATTTCCTTGACATGCGTATCGATTTGCTATTAGGAGATTGAACATGTATATATATCCACTTAACAGATTACCATCTGACAAATACTGTCTTGCCGGGGGAAAGGCAAGATCCCTCGCATATATGATAAAGAATACAAATCTGCATATACCTGAAGGATACGTGATAACATCCGATGCTTTTGAAGAATTCAGACTCAGAAAAGAGGCGGTCGATGAACTTAGCGAGCTTTTAGAAAAACTGAGTGATAGATCAACATATGCAGTGAGATCGTCTGCATTGAATGAAGATGGTGACAATGCCTCATTTGCCGGACAGTACGAAACCGTAACTGATGTAAAAAAATCAGATATTGTTTCGGCAATAGAAACAGTAGCAGCATCGAGTGATAATTCGAATGTAAAGGCCTATACCAATAACAAGTCTTCAGGTCATACTAATAAAGACACAATAGCTATCATCATACAAAGATATGTAATGGCTGAATATGCAGGTGTTCTTTTCACATCGGATGTCATAACCGGCAAGGATGAGAAAATGGTGGGCAATTATGTATGCGGTGAAGGAGAAAGGCTGGTTTCGGGTATTGAAAATGCCAAGGAATTCAAGATAAACGCTGTTAAATTTGCATACGAAGGCCCCGCGGAGTTCTCCGGATACGCAAAGACTCTGTCAAAATACTGTACTGTGATCAGAAAGCTCTATGGTATTCCAATGGATATCGAATGGGCTGTCTCAGATAAAAAGGTGTATATCCTTCAGGCAAGACCTATCACAACGCTTCGCAGACTTAACATGGAAAACTATGATATTAACGGTACAAGATCAGCATATAAGATGCTGACCAGGACAAACGTTGGTGAGATATTCATGAAACCGGTATCACCAATGACATTTAGCGTTTTGGAAAAGATTAATGAGATACTGGGTCTCCCTGAATGGCTTGATAATATTAATGGTCAGCCGTATATGAATATTTCTGTCATGTGCTCGTTAGCTGTATCCTTTGGCTTTACAAGGGAAAAGGCATATGAAAGTATTAAAGGACTTGTAGGAAGAGTTCCGGATGATGTAGAGGTGCCAGTTTCACCGTTTGATAAAAAGGCATTCCTTAGAAGGATATTCAGATTGTTTTTCCCCGAGCAAAAATCCAGGTTGACTAAACAACAAAAGAAGGAAATGGTCAATGGTCTGGCTGATATCGCACGAAATATGATAAAAGACATCAGAAAGATAGGCAATGTTAAAGAACT
>JAEEUS010000162.1 GCA_016290615.1 Lachnospiraceae bacterium
CCGGGATTGCTATTTCCACCAAATCACAGCAATTGATAAATGCAGAGTCACCCATGTACTTAAGATTCTTCGACAATTGAATGCGCGATAACCTATTGCACTCTGAAAAAGTATTACTCTCTATTCTTGTTAATTCATCTGATAGTTCTACAGACTTCAATTGTCGGCAAAAGGAAAAGGCTTTTTCTCCAATCATTCTGACATGATTTAAAGGTATTTCTTCAAGATGAATACACCACTTAAATGCCTCATTTCCAATTTTAATAACAGTATCAGGTAAATGAACACTTTTAATATTGACTTGGTTATTAAAAGCCTTGCTCATTATAGATTCCACACCATTAGGAACAGCAACGTTTTCTTCACTACCACTGTACTTTTCCAGTAATTTATCATCTTTTATTTCAAAATCCATCTTGACTTTCCTCCATTCAACTTTTGCTAAAACTTCTCTCAGTCTATGACAAACTCATAAAAAGCATCATATTCAGGATACTTATTATGCTTATATTCCTGAAGCATCGATGAACAATTTACAGATCCTTTTTCTGCTGCATAATCTATAAACTCAAGAAGCTGAGCAGGCGTGAATTGATCAAGAATTCCATTGTTGATTGATTCAGCATTGTCATGTTCTATTAGCAGTTTTAAAGCATATTTGTCAAGCACGGACAGTATTGTATTGATCTCATACTTGCTAGTACCTTTTTTAGCCTTAAGATTGCCGCCGAATGTTATATCCTTCGTATCCTGATCGATCTGATATGTAATAGACATACCAGTTCCAAAAAACATGTCATTCGTATCACTGTATATATACGTACCGTTTCTATAATCGTACTCTCCTCTGTTATCTCCGGATCTTACTTCAATTCCCCTTGACTTCAGTTCTGATTTAACAGCATTTCTTTCTTTATTCGTTAGCTTAAGCCCTTCATATCTGGTTCTCAAACTTCTATCTGTATAAGCCGCGATAGATTCCCAGACCTGTGGAATCAAAAGACTTGTCTGATGAGCATTCAGATATTTCTGCCAATTATCAATTTCGTTCGCTGTCATATTAAGGACATGCGCAGGTTTTATATCACCTCTAGGTTCATATATTTTATCGTCTGCATTCAGCAGCCCTTTTTCAGTAAGAATAAACTTGTTGTTATCCTCATCGCACCATATAACAGCTTTTGAAATCTCTCTGAGTACAGGGTCTTTCATATATGACTTTGCCCAGAGTTCACCATTCATCGCTTTATCTCTCAAATAGTACTTAAGAAGTTCCTCTTTGCGATCTTTCACAAAGCCATCCACCGTCTTTTTCAAGTCAGCAAATTCTTTCTGTGCCTTCTTTTGATCTGACTCTTTTATATCTTTCTTGGGTATGCTCTTAATGACTTTACCAGTGTCATCTTTGAGTACTAGTTTAAGATTTGATCCAATGAAAGCATCAAATGTCTTGTTGCCTGCTTTGATCGTATGGACATTGTTTTCATTCATGCCTAAATCCAGAATCATTGCAGTGTTTTTAAGCATATCCCTGGCAAGACGGCATTCATCTACAGTTTTGCCCCTCATCTCAGCATACCGTGTGAGATCCCCCTGTTTTTCTATGAATTCAAACGCGGAAGGCATATCGCTGATATAAAGTGCGCGCATCATATTCTCTGCCTTGTATTTGCTCTTTAAATTACCTCTCTTATGCGCTTTGATGTCGGCAATGTATTCCTTTATCTGATCGTCCGTAGCATATCTTGCATACGCGATAACATATGGTCTATAACTTGCTTTTCCTACAAGCTTTTTCAAAATACCGGTTAGTTCATCCTTATTTAACTCTGCGGCTATACTATCCGCAATCTCAGACTTAAATAACTTTTTATTTGAATCGATGTCCCTTCTTGTGGAAATTTCCCCGGATACTAATTTACTGACTTTATAAAACTCATCTATGTATTCATTCAATATAGTTATCAGGACAAGCTGAGAACATTTCTCTTTGGGATTATCAGCATAGTGTACAGAACCTATCACTCCTTTGGTAGCTTCCTCATGAAGGTCATGAGATTTACAGTATTCTTCAGCTTTTATCTCGATTGCTCGTTTATCTTTGTTTGTATCACTTGCTGCCTCCTGATCATTTGATTTATTGG
>JAEEUS010000163.1 GCA_016290615.1 Lachnospiraceae bacterium
CGCAGTTTACGGTGTGACCTACAAAGCCCAGAGCGTTGTTCTGAGAGGTCCTGGATATGCATCGTTTGTATATTACTGGATGCCGTACAGAGGCGGTGTCGGCATGCACGATGCTACATGGAGAAACAAATTCGGAGGGACCATATATAAGAGCGCAGGTTCGCATGGATGCATAAATCTTCCGCTTTCGGTGGCAAAACAGATATATGAGCAGGTTGAAGCAGGATTCCCTGTGGTTAGTTATTGGTAAGATATGTATGATGAATTAAAAAAGCTGTATGACAGTGACATATATCCCATGCATATGCCGGGGCATAAGAGACAGGAAGGTTTCGGACAGATCAAAGATGCTCTTGAGATAGATATAACCGAGATTCCTGGTTATGACGATCTGTATGAACCCGAAGGCTTTATAAAGGATGCTCTTAAAAGGGCGGCAGAGCTTTACAAAGCAGAACATACTGTGTTTTTGGTAAACGGAAGCACAGTCGGCATACTTGCATCTGTCTTTGCAGCAACAAAGCCAAATGGCAGGATACTGATCGCCAGAAACTGTCATAAATCAGTATATCATGCAGCAGCTTTAAGAGAGTTAAAGGCAGAGTATATATTCCCGTCTCAGACAGACGGGATGTTTGAATCCATCGATCCCAAAGAGGTAGAAGATAAGCTTAAGGGTGCAGATTTTGATGCAGTGATCATCACTTCTCCGACCTATGAGGGAAGGGTAAGCGATATTGAAAAGATCGCACATATCTGCCACGAACACAAGACAGCACTCATCGTTGATGAGGCTCACGGTGCTCATTTCGGTTTTCATGAGAGATTTCCAAAAAGCGCAGTAGGAGCGGCTGATATAGTCATAATGAGTACGCATAAGACTCTTCCGACACTGACGCAGACCGGACTTTTGCATGTAAATGATGAGTATTATGAGAAGGTGATAAACTACCTTCAGATGTTTCAGACAAGCTCTCCATCCTATCTGCTGATGAGCAGTATCGATTCATGCCTAAGCATAATAAGGGAGAGCGGGAGCAAGCTCTGGGAAGACTTTTTTATATACAGAGATGCGTTTACCAGGCGCATGGAAGATTTAAAGCATCTTAAATATATTGAGACAGACGATCCGTGCAAGATAGTCATATCAACAGCAGAAAGTTCTATTTACGCAACCAGACTGTCAGAGATGCTGTTAAATGAATATCACATTCAGATAGAGATGGAATCGGCTGAGTACATAGTTGCCATAGTGACCTGCAATGACAGCAAAGAAGGATTTGAAAGATTTGCGGATGCACTGGTAAAGATAGATTCGACTCTTTTAGACAGCAAGGATGAGCAGGTAAGCTTTGAAAGATTGGCGGGTCTGTTACACACAAAGGCGCAGAATAATATATATATTTATCCGCCAGGGATCCCGATAGCCGTCACGGGTGAAGTAATATATGAGAGCATGATCGATACGCTTAATAAGTACGAGGCGGCAGGATTAAGGATAAGAGGTTTATAGATTAGGTTTTTATGGGAAAGATTTTTTATTTGATGGGGAAGAGTTCTTCCGGAAAAGATACTGTATACAAGAAGCTGATGAAGGATCCTTCAATTCATCTTAGCAAGATAGTACCTTATACGACCAGACCGATAAGAGAGGGCGAGAAAGAAGGGGTTCAGTATCATTTCACGGACAATGCCGGATTTGAAAAACTGCTCGGTGAAGGCAAGGTAATAGAGCACAGGACATATGATACGTTTTACGGAGAATGGAAGTATTTTACCGTTGCCGATGAGAATATCGATCTTAATAAAAATGATTATCTCATCATAGGAACTCCCGAATCATATACAGCTACAAAAAAATACTTCGGAGAGTCAAGAGTTTATCCGATATTAATAGATGTAGACGATGGTGTCAGACTTCAGAGAGCTCTTAACAGAGAGCGCAAGCAGGAGACTCCCAAATACGAGGAGATGTGCAGAAGATTTCTTGCCGATGCAGAGGATTTTGGAAATGAGAAACTCAAAGAATGCGGCATAGAAACAAGGTTTTCAAACGAGAATCTCGATGAGTGTTTAAAGAATATCATTTCCTATATCAAGGAAAACCTGTAACATTCATGAGCGATTTCTAAAAAAGGAG
>JAEEUS010000164.1 GCA_016290615.1 Lachnospiraceae bacterium
TGCTTCCAGAGGATATGTTTCCACTATGGAAGTGATCTGGGAAAACAGATCTTCTCTCAGTTCGATCAAAACATCAATACCTTCCCTGAAACCGGATTCTTTCTTTATCAGGGATTGCATCTTTTTATTCTTTTCAGACCAGTCCTTATTCATGATTGCTCCGTTTCCTCAAACCTAACTCATAAGATCGCTTGAACCTATGACTGAAACGTATATGTTCCTTTTCCCTGTTTCTTTGATTCATACATTGCCTTATCGGTCATTTCAAAAAACTGTTTTGCATCGGTAACATCCTTGCCATTCATTATACCGACGCTTATTGATACTGCCGGCAATCCATCATCCGTATTCCTAAGATCTTTGTTTATCTGTTCAAGCTTTGCTTTTATAAGACTGTTCTGTATATTTCCGGAATGTCTCAAAAGCACAACAAACTCATCTCCTCCGATACGGCATATGCAGTCATCATCTCGAAAAACTCTCTTTAATACCATAACAACCTTGACCAGAATCTTATCACCTGTCTCATGACCGTATGTATCATTAAACTGTTTGAAATCATCCACGTCAAAAAGCATCATGTACGTACTATCAAGTTCTATGCTCGAAAGCAAAAGATCATATCCCGCACGATTATATGCTCCCGTAAGTTCATCATGAGAAACCTTAAAACTTAAGTTTTCAAAACTTGATTTGTTCTTCTCATACATTTTATTGTAAGCATTAGCCAAATATCTGAACTCATTTGAACCGTCTTCAGATATTGGCAGATCCTCTTTTATCTGTCCGACTGCTTTAAGGATCGGTTCAATGGAAAGCTTTGTTGTCAGCCATATCAAATAAAAGATGAGTATAGCTTCGATAAGGATCGCTATATGTATTATACGGAGCTCTCTTTTTAAAGAAGCAAGTTCAGACTCCTCAATACTCTTTGCCCGCTTATCAAGCTCATCTAAGCTATCCTGCATGCCTTTTCTGATCCTGTCCTTCTGCTCATAATACTCATCACTGAGTACAAGTTCTGTAGCAAGTCTGATCTTTTCCTGATCAGAAAGAGCCTTGTCTTCCTCCTTAAGAGTCACGCTGTCCAGAATCTCCGGATAATCGGTATATCCCTTTGCTTCAATGACAAGACGCATAGCATAATATTCCAGCTCCATAAGCTCAACAGAGTTGTCCATTGCCACCTGAAGCTGGCTAAGTGCCGCATCCGTTCTGCTTTCCATAGCCATCTTTGAGATTGCTTCTTCACGCCTTCTTGATTCAAATGCCTCCGTAAAATACTGCTCCATAAAGCATATGTCACCGTTTATGGTAAAACGCTGCACCTGCTCAGTCAGATAATCCGATGCATTCATGAGTTCATGAGCCGCCTTTTGCAGTTCCGAACTCTGATCTGAAGCCTCTGTTATATCCAGAAAATTATCAGTCATCCGTATTGTGGCGAAGACCACGGTTCCTGAAAAAATTATGATTATGATTATCAGCCATAGATGAACTATGCGATGTGATATTCCGTTCTTCAAAAATCAGTTCCTTATCCTTTCTTCTCTGATTTTCAGTATGATTGTATCACAATGATACCATCCGTAATTATACTATCATCCCTATCATTCCTGACACAACACCTAGTATGACGATACTGCTTGCCGTTACAGTATACAGGTGATCTGAGATTCATGTTTATTGATATCTGACACCATAATTTGGATCTTATATATTTTTTGTAAGTCCTTTTAAAACCAGACAGATCTCTTCCTCAACAGATGACAGGTACTTTATCCTGTTTATCGTATTTATTGCTTCTGTTTCTCCAAGCTTTATCTCTTCAGCATCCATACCCGCTTCTCCCAGCGCACGTTTGATGTTATATTCCAGCCACTCTATCCAAGTGTATGCTATTCCATAAAGTTCATCATAAGATCTGAATCCGTTGTCATATGCCTTAAGATATCCTTTGAAAAAGGCTTCAAGATTGTCTTTGTTGAATCTGTCATTTACAGTCCCTGCCCATTGCAACGCCAAATTCAGACATGATGATATGGGATTTCCATAACCCAGACATTCCAAATCTATCACATATGCATTTCCTTCATGCCACATGACATTCTTTGGATCCATATCATCATCGCATATCGCT
>JAEEUS010000165.1 GCA_016290615.1 Lachnospiraceae bacterium
CTGCCCTGTGAGAAAAGAACCTCAGATGTGAAGCCTGCATCACCAAGAATAGATGTGAAGGAAGCCTCATCCTGGATCCACCTCGGCTCGTCTCTTGTAGGGAGTACGATACCAACCTGGAGTTCACCTTCACCTGTTGCAGCATTTTCTTCTGCGTCGGGTGAAACTGCGCAGCCTACGAGTGAAGCTGCCATTGTGATACTCAATGCAGTTGAGATGATTTTCTTTTTCATTACCTCATTCTCCTTTGAAAAGAATTTTTGCAACCCATTCGATTGCTTTGTTGAGATGAGGTTATCAATGAATCGATTCTGTCTGAATCGAATCAGTTATCAATTGTGTTGGAAATTTACATCTAATTCACGGGTTAGAAAATCTAACATAATATTTTCAACCGTTTTTGTTAGATATCTTAAGATTAGTGTGGATTATTCAACAATCAGCCTCTATGGTACCGCCGCCAAGCACTTCATCGCCGTCGTAAAGCACACATGCCTGCCCCGGAGTTATCGCGCGTAAAGGCTCATCGAAAACAACCTCCACCCTTCCGTCAGGAAGCGGATTACATACACAAGGCTGTTCCTTCTGGCGGTATCTTATCTTGGCTTTGCACTTGAATCCCGCCTCGGGTATAAAGCCGCACGTCCATATGAAGTCGTTTGCCGTAAGCCTGTCGGAATACAAGTCTTTATCTGTGCCTACATATACGGTATTAGTGACAGGATCTACCCTTAAAACATATAACGGTTCTTCAAAGGCTATGCCGAGGCCTTTGCGCTGACCTCTAGTGTAGCGGATGATGCCCTCGTGCTTGCCGAGAACGCGGCCGTCAGTGTAAATGAAGTCGCCCTTGGGATAGTCTTTTCCTGTCAGTTCTTTAATAACATCCGTATACTTGCCCATCGGAACGAAGCAGATATCCTGACTGTCAGGTTTATGAGAATTGATAAATCCATTCTCTTCCGCGATCGCACGCGTTTGTGTCTTGTTAAGATCTCCTATAGGAAGAAGAACATGTGAGAGCATCTCCTGCGTCAGTGAATAAAGAACGTAGCTTTGATCCTTATTCTCATCAGGTGCCTTAAGCAAAGCGTAACGGCCGTCCCTTTGCTCGATGCGCGCGTAATGACCGGTTACTATCTTGTCGCATCCTAAGACTCTCGCGCGCTCGAAGAGCTTATCGAATTTCATATATCGATTACAGTCTATGCAAGGATTCGGTGTAAGTCCGTGCTCATATGCATATATAAACTTATCAATTACATTCTCGCGGAAGCCGTCTTTAAAGTTAAAGACATAGAAAGGCATGCCGAGCTTAAACGCGACAGCGCGAGCATCCTCGACATCATCGAGCGTACAGCATGTATGAGTATTCTCCTTAACAGAAGCAGGATCATCGTGAAGCTTCATCGTGCATCCGATGCATTCATATCCGTCCTTCTGAGTAAGATATGCGGCGACCGAAGAATCGACTCCGCCGCTCATCGCGATCAGAGCTTTCATTCTTCCACCTTTTTAAACTGTCTTCTGAACAGATAGAAAGCAGCTGCAGGCTGAACCACCTGTAAAATGATCATCATGATAGAGGTGAACAGTTTAAGGCCCTGTGCATCTTCAGCATTGCTTAAAGCAAATTCAACAATGATCATGAGATAACTCAATAACGCGGCCAGCGCGAAGAGAAGTTCAAACAGCCAGTACAGAGGAACTGCTTTCTCCTTATCCTTGTTCTTCATGAAGATCAACATGTATATGACACAGACAGCTACACTCAAGAAAACACTTGCCGAACGCGCCGCGATACTGACAGCCTGAAACTGAGTATTATCATGACTTGCCGGCATCAGCATCTTGTTAAATACCACCTGCAGGAACGTACCTATGAACGGCAGGAAAACAACAACAAAGCACCATACAGGCTTTGTCCCATACTCCTTATGAGCATACTGCCATACAAGAACTCTTCCTAATGTGGAAATAATCATAACGATGAGTCCTGACATAAGAACTAAATTGTCATACGTGTCGTTGAAGTAAATCTGCCTGTCGAGCACTTCCTTATCAACAAGAGTAACCAGCAAATTACCGGTGAGGCTTAGGAAAGAGCATATACCT
>JAEEUS010000066.1 GCA_016290615.1 Lachnospiraceae bacterium
TGGATAAAAGCAGCTATTCTGTTTGCAGCTATTTTCATATCAACCATTGTCAATGTTGCAGCCCCCGGGCACAGAGTAAGAAAAGACGGATATGTATCTGTCTCACTCGTTCAGGGAATAGCATATACAGTTGTATGTGTATATAAAGAACTCAGAAGAATATGTACACAGACATATCTGCCGTATGTTTTTCTAATAATGTTCTTTGTGATGATCTTTGTCATCAAGGAAGGAAAAAACAAAATCGAGTTAAATCCTATCATGACAGCATTTGCGGGGATAGCCTGCATACTCGGATCCACCTTCCCAGTCTGCTACGGATACGGCCGTGCATATATGGCTTCAAGAGGAATGGAGATGCTTGATCTTATGATCGTTATCTGGTCAATGATATTTCTGTTAAGTGTTGCCAATACTATGGCATGTAAGAAGATAAGACCTTCGACCGATGCTGTCTTTTCTGTAGCTATCATCGGTGTCTTCCTTTTGTGTACAGTAGCTATAGGTAATGTCGAGGTATCGGATATACCGACTGTTCAGTGTATAAGCGGACTTGCAAACGGAAGCATAAAGGATTATTCGGATTACTGGAGAAACGTACTTCATCAGGTTGAAAACTCCGATGAAAGGGATCTTGTTATAGACGTTGATGGCGAATATCTGGACAGAGAATGCATAATAGACAGAGTAATGATACAGGAAGACCCCACAGACTGGGTAAACACCTCAATGGCAGTTGTCTACGGACATGATACGGTTCGTATAAGACGCAAATGATAAAAGTTTGGATGTTGGGATTATGAATAAATTATCAATAATCATACCGGTATATTATAACGAGGATACGCTTGGGGATCTTTATGAGGATCTTAAACAAAAGGTACTGGGCAAGCTGGATGACTACGAGATAGTCATGGTTGATGACGGATCAAAGGATTCTTCTTGGCAGGTAATGCAGGATATAAGAGAGCAGGATAAGGCGCATATCAAATGTGTACACCTGTCTAGGAATTTTGGTGAGCATTCTGCCATTCTTGCAGGCTTGAATGTGTGCACCGGCGACTGTGCCGTCACCAAGCAGGCTGACATGCAGGAAGAATCGGAACTGATCCTAAGAATGTATGAAAGCTGGAAAAAGGGAAACAAGGTCGTTCTTGCTGTCAGAGAAGACAGACAGGACGGAAAGATATATCAGTTTTTTGCAGGCCTGTACTACAAGCTGATGAAGAAGATCGTAAACGACGAGATGCCCGAAGGCGGATTTGACTGCTATCTTTTAGACCGAAAGGTTATTGAGGTCTTAAAGATGCTAGATGAAAAGAATTCGGCATTAACGCTTCAGGTATTGTGGGTAGGATTCAAATCAGAAAAGATATATTTCAACCGCAAGGCAAGAGAAAAGGGAAAAGGCCGATGGACTATGGGAAAGAAGATAAAGCTCATAGTGGATTCGGTAATGAGCTTCTCATATTTCCCTGTAAGAGTCATGTCGATAATGGGAATCATCTTTTCAATAGCTGCATTTGTCGGAATAATCATGTGTATCAGCGAGATTGTAGTTTCGGGAGTTAAGACTGTCGGATGGGCTTCACTGATGACGGTCCTGCTTTTTTCAAGCGGAGTGATAATGCTCATGCTGGGCATGCTTGGAGAGTATATATGGAGAGCACTCGATGCGAGCAGCAACAGACCACCATTCCTTATTGAAGAGATTCTGGATGATAATGAGTCAAAAAACAAAGAATAGAAAGCATTGGATAAAGATATGAGAAATATTGAAGATATGTACAGGATAATAGAGTTCGATGAGCTCGGCGATGAAAGAGGCAATCTGGTCGTTGCCGAAGGCGAGAGTGATCTTGTACCGTTTTTGATAAACAGGATATTTTACATATATGGTTCTGATTCGCAGGTTGTCAGAGGACAGCATGCGAATAAAAAGACGCAGTTCATACTCATAAATGTCAGCGGTACGAGCAAAGTCAAGCTGGATAACGGAAAAGAAACCAGGATCATCGAACTGAACAAACCTAAAATGGGTCTTTTCATAGATACGATGCTGTGGAAGGATATGTATGATTTTTCTCCCGATTCAGTGCTCCTCGTACTTGCGAGCGAACATTATGATTCTGAAGAATACATAAGAGATTACGACAAGTATATCGAAATGCTGAAAAATGAAGAAGTATAAGAAATGACAAACGATGAACGCTTCCTTGACAACAGAAAATACGGACATGACGATATGGCCCCGATAGGCTGTGATGACTGCAACGGATGTGACAGCTGCTGCCACGGTATGGGCGATACGATAGTTCAGGATCCGTATGATATGTGGCTGTTTTGTAAAAACATGAGAGTAGCGGGAGGAGCTCAGGTAACGTTTGATCTACTGATCTCAGAGGATGGGCCCTGGGAGTTATCATATCAGGACGGTGTCGTTCTTCCAAACATAAAGATGGTGGAAGACGGTCGCTGTCCTTTTCTTAATGGAATGAGATGCTCTATCCATCCGATAAGGAGCGGCCTATGCAGGCTTTTTCCCCTTGGGAGATCATTTGATGATGACAGGATAGATTATTACGTGATGGGAGGCAGATACGGCTGCGAGAGGCACAGTGGCAATGCCCGCATGATAAGCATAAAGGAATGGCTGGGATATCCTGACATTGAAAGATATGAGAGATTTCAGATATCATGGCATGAGATAAAAACAAACATTCGCGATGCATCGTCCGAGATATCATATGAGGAATACAGACATCTGCAGGAGAGACTGCTTGATGTATTTTATAGAAGACCGTATCAGGATGATTTTTTTGAAGATTATGAGAGGCGAGTTTCGCATTGGAAGATGTAATACTGGTAAACGATAAAACTCAATACGGACAGGAAGCTCTCTCGCTTGCAAAAGACAACATGATCCTTAAAGTCGACTTTACAGACCTGCTAAAGAGGACATCGCATAACAGGATATACAGTGAGCTTTTAGTTAAAGCTGTCGGAAAGAAGATGTTAAACAGTGATACGCTTGTACTGGATGCTACAGCCGGTCTCGGAGAGGATGCGTTTCTTCTTGCCGCTGCAGGATTAAGGGTAAAAATGTATGAACGTGACGAGACGATAGCAAAGCTTCTTGAAGACGGACTTAAAAGAGCATCGTGTGACGAACAGCTGGCACCTGTCGTTTCCCGCATGGAGCTTGTTTTTGCAGACAGCATAGCTGCGATGGAAGATAACAGCATAAGACCTGATATCGTTTATCTGGATCCGATGTTTCCGCAAAGGACAAAGAGCGGTCTTATAAAGAAGAAATTTCAGATACTTCAGCAGCTGGAAAGTCCCTGTGACGAGGAAGACAGACTGCTGAATGCAGCGTTAAGTACAGACGCAAAAAAGATCATAATAAAGCGACCGTTAAAGGGTGAGTATCTTGCGGGTGTAAAACCGAGCTATTCTCTGAAGGGCAGGGCTATCAGATATGACTGCATTTCTCGATAAGGATATAAGAGAGCCGCTGTTTGATTTTTTAGAAGAAAACTTTGGCAAGACAAGGATCATAGAAGAGAAGAACATCGGTGATTCGAGAGCCGATGTTATCATGGTGACTGAAAACGGGCTGTACGGAATAGAGATCAAATCCGATGCCGATACCTATACTAGACTCTCGGGTCAGGTTAAGGATTATGATAAGTACTTTGACTCAAACATTGTTGTAGTCGGATCAAGCCATGCACACAGCATTGAAGAGCATGTACCGGATCACTGGGGCATAATAACAGTAGAGAATGTTGACGGCAAAGCTGATTTTTATATATTGCGACAGGCTTTAAAAAATCCTAAGATGAAGCTTGAAAAAAAGTTAAGCATCCTGTGGAGACCTGAGATAGCACAGCTTCAGCATCTAAATGATATGCCAAAGTATGACTATCTGAGCAAAAAGAATGTCATCTTAAAGATATGTGAAAGGGTGCCAGAAAAGATACCCGAAGAAAAGATCACATCTGAAATCTGCGAGCTTTTGTTTGAACGTGACTATGAAAAGATCGCTGAAACGGTAAATGCATACAGATTGGCTCACGGACACAAGCCAAAAAGAAACAGAGTAAAAAGGAGACGCCGCAGGCGTAAAACATAATGCTGTATATCATAAGACACGGAAAAACCGACTGGAATGCCGCTTTTAAGCTGCAGGGCAGGACGGATATTCAATTAAACGAAGAAGGCAGAGAAATGGCACTAAAGGCTGCAGAGGAAGCTAAGGACTTAAACTTTGATATCTGCTTTTCATCACCGCTTTTAAGGGCAAAGGAGACAGCTCAGATCATACTTAATGACAGAGAAGTACCCATTGTATGTGATGACAGACTGATGGAGATGTGTTTCGGAGAATACGAAGGAATAGAAAGAAGCTTTGATATTAAGGACTGTCCCATCAATCTGCTCTTTAAGGATCCTGTCAATTACGTCGCTGATAAGGGGGCGGAGAGCTTTGAAGAGCTTTTCAAAAGAACCGGGGATTTTCTGGAGGAAAAGATATATCCTCTGTTAAAAGAAGGAAAGGATATCCTTATTGTAGGACACGGTGCTATGAACTGCAGCATAGTCAGCCAGATAAGAGGATATGACCTTGCTCATTTCTGGGACGGGATGACTGATAACTGCAAGCTTGTCAGACTGGCGTAAGTCTTGTATCGCATCATAGAATGTATTAAAATTTCCTTAAAGATGGATCGCATAGATCAGGAGGAAAAATATGTATCGCATAATCATAGACAGCTGCGGAGAACTGACAGAAGAAATGAAGAATGACCCGCATATCTGCAATGTGCCCCTTACACTGCAGATAGACGGAGAGGATATAGTTGATGACGAGACCTTTGATCAGGCATACTTTATAAAAAAGGTGGCTGAGAGTGCAGAGGGCCCCAAGTCTGCATGCCCATCACCGGGACTGTATCTTGAACAGATGGAGAAGGAAGAGGAGCATATTTACATCGTGACTCTTTCAGCTCAGCTGAGCGGTTCGTATAACAGCGCGATGACAGCCAAGAGCATGTATGAAAATGACCATGAAAATGACAGCGTCAAGAAAATTCATGTATTTGACTCCAAATCCGCATCCATAGGCGAGACACTTATAGGACTCAAGATAAAGGAGTGCGAAGAGGCTTCAATGTCATTTGAGGATGTGGTAAAGACTGTGGATAAATATATCGCTTCCCAGCATACCATTTTTGTTCTTGAGACACTGGAGACATTAAGAAAAGCCGGACGTATCAGCTGGCAGAAGGAAAAGATCGCTTCCGTACTTAACATCAAGCCTATAATGGGTTCCACCGATATAGGATCGATCGTGCAGCTTTCCAAGGCAAGAGGAATGCTAAACGCACTCGACAAGATGGTAGAGTGCCTGCTTGCCGTTACCAAGGATACGGAAAAAAGGATAGTTGCGATCTCTCACTGCAACTGTCTCGAGAGAGCGATGACACTCAGGAAAAAGCTGTTGGAGAAAGCAAAATTTCAGGCGATAATCATACTTGATACTGCCGGAGTTTCTACGATGTATGCAAATGACGGCGGACTGATACTGGTATCTTAGGATGAGAAGAAGAAAAAGAAGAAGCTATATATGGATCAATCTGTTGATCATCATGATGTTCCTGGCCGTTATAGGGGCAGGAACATTTTTTTATATCAATGCAAACAGGATAGGACTGGTCGGAGAATGGCATCGGACTGTTGATGTGACAGACGAGGTATCAGACAGCATACAGGGATATTTAAGAGAGGTTTTGAGCGAGGAAGAGATAGCTCAGATCAGTCTGCCCGACAGAATAGAGATAGACAGCAGACTTGTCATATCAAAAGACGGGACCATTAAGGAGACTATCGATGAAGTCTCTTATTATGATGCCCAGGCTCTTGCAGGTGAAACACTCAAAGAAGCTGTCATCAGTATCATCGAGGATAAGATGCAAAAGACCTATATCGAAACTGATATGACTGTAGAGGAACTGGTAAAGGAATCGACAGGCATGGATGTGGACGATTATCTGGATAAATACGGTCCGAAGATGATGCCTGCAATGGATGAACTTAATGCCTCATACGGAATGAACGGCATATATGTGGCAGACAGGAGCAGCATTCAGATCACAAAAGGTTCAGATGTGGAAAAATGCGACTATGCCCTGTCGCACGGAATGCTCGTCATAGATCACACTCAAAATGCTGCCGTTTATCATAAGATAGAAAAGGTTAGTGATGAAGGGGAGGAGAATAAATGATGAAAAAGTATTTTAATCTTATCCCCTTGCTAATGATCTTTATCTTTTGCATTCAGGCAATGGCATCCCAGACAAAAGAAACCGTAAAGGTAAGTATAAACGGTAATGAGTCCAGCATCAGGGTGCTGAATCACGATTATGACAAGAACATGTACATTTCCATGAATGACATGTCTGATCTTCTAAAGGATACAGACAAGGCATTTATCGTGGAATGGACAAGCAAGGACGGTCAGACCTGCGTTGTATTAAAACCGGGTAAATCGGAAGATGAAACTGATACTGATAAAAAAGAAGAAGAGGAAGCTTCACAGGAAGACGGTGAGGATGACAAAGTAAACTATACCAGAAAGAGGATGCTTATCAACATAGGAGGAAATGATTACAGCTTCTATGCGATACCGGTGAGTGAAAAGGATTACAAGGATTGTTATGTAAACTTAGGAGAGTTTGCACTTGCAATGAACATGGACATTTCATGCTACAACAATTCGGTTTACATAAATACAAAAGGAGAGTTTGATTTCTCAAAATATGATCTGTTAAATTCCGGTCTTCCCTATATGGCGGACAGCTGTCTTGTAGGCGATGCGACAACGGGAAATATCTACTATTCACAGAATGCAGATGAAGTCGTGACAATAGCCAGCACGACAAAACTGATGACATATCTGATAATCAAGGATGCGATGGCTGCCGGAAAGATATCCGAAAACGACACGGTCACATTTTCGCAGAAAGCCTCTGAATTATCAAAAACATCAAACGGTGTTGTACGAGTGGAAGCAGGACAGACCGCGAACATAATGGATGTCATATCCGCGATGCTGATCTGCTCGAGCAATGAATGTTCGCTCGCTCTTGCCGAGCATCTGTGCAAAAGTGAGGAGAGCTTTGTCGATCTGATGAACCAGAAGGCAGTGGCACTGGGGCTTTCAAGGGATGCACTTTTTTACAATCCTCACGGCCTGCCCGTTTATGATGAGGATGTTCTTACGATAAAGAGACAGAATCACCTGACGGCAAACGATATGTTCATGCTCTCGGCTCACATACTGGATAAATATCCCGAGATAACTCAGATAACTTCCATAAAGAAGACAAAGCTTGCTTCACTGAATAACTTTGACGCAGTAAATACAAATGTGCTTCTATATAACGTACCTGGAACGGTAGGATTAAAAACAGGTACGACCGACAAGGCTCAGTCATGTCTTGTTTCAGCCTATGAGGCTTATGATACGGCAGGTGAACCTCACTATATAGTGACCATAGTTTACGGCGCGGAGAATACCCAGACTCAGAGCTATACTTCTATGGTACTGATGAGATACGGCATACAGAAGTTCAATGTTTCAGAGCTTGGAATAGTACCGGATAACGGAGGTTCAAAAGAAGTTCCCCAGAACCTGGAAGGCCTGATAGGAGCAGTCATAAACACTGCGAGAAGACATGCAAAATAAACATTGGTATACATAATCGGTTAACATAATGAACAATAAAGAAAGAGCGACAATAAAACTAAAAAAAGGTGAAGGCAGGTATTTAAAATCCGGCGGTGCCTGGATATTTGATAACGAGATAGATACCTGCATCGGTTCATATGAAAACGGAGATATCGTAAACGTCATCGATTTTGATGACTATCCGATGGGATGCGGTTATATAAACGATAATTCAAAGATACGAATAAGGATAATGAGCCGTAAGCCGGAAACCGTGATAGACGAGTCTTTTTTTAACAGACGTCTTAAGGATGCATGGCAATACAGAAAGACTGTGATGGGAGATAAGGATATTTCTTCCTGCAGGGTGGTATTCGGTGAAGCGGTTTTTCTTCCCGGGATAACAATAGACAAATACGAGGATGTACTTGTTGTGGAATCCCTGGCTCTCGGAATAGACAGATACAAGGAAGTGATCGTCGATGAGCTTAAAAAGATCCTTAAAGACGATGGCATAATCATACGAGGTGTATACGAAAGAAGCGATGCCAAGGAAAGAAAAAAAGAAGGCCTTCCTATACACAAAGGTTTTATCGGTAACGAATTCGATACATGTGTCGAGATAACGGAAAACGGTATAAAATATCTGGTTGATGTTGCAAACGGTCAGAAGACGGGATTTTTCCTGGATCAGAAATATAACAGGCTTGCCATGCAGAAGATATGCAGGGACAAGAGAGTTCTTGACTGTTTCACACATATGGGAACCTTTGCATTAAATGCAGGATACGGAAAGGCAAAGGAAGTCCTCGGACTTGATATTTCCGAATTTGCCATCTCACAGGCAAGAGAAAATGCCGTAAGAAACGGACTTGATAAAATAGTAAGATTCAAAACTGCCAATGTTTTGGATGAACTGCCACGAATGGTTGAGGACAAAGAGATATTTGATGTTGTCATACTCGATCCGCCGGCATTTACCAAATCAAGAGAAGCAACAAAGCAGGCGATTAAAGGATACAGAGAGATAAACATGAAAGGGCTTAAGCTTGTTAAGGACGGAGGATATCTTGCAACGTGCTCCTGCTCCCATTTCATGACTCAGGAACTGTTTACAAAGACGATCAACGAAGCTGCAAGAGCGGTCCATAAGAGATTAAGACAGGTTGAGTTCAGAACACAGGCACCTGATCATCCTATTCTGTGGGCTGCCAATGAGAGCTATTATTTAAAATTTTATATCTTCAATGTATACGATGAAAGATAAGAAAGGAACGGGGTTATGAACGAAAACATTACAAAGAGAAATGAACTTTTAGCAGATAAGGTCATCAAGGGACTCGAATCAAGAAACATGTCGGGATACTATGCTGCTGATAAGCAGGAAGCTTTAAAGAAGGCACTTGAACTTATTCCTCAGGGAAGCACCGTTACCATGGGCGGAGCCATGAGTGCACATGAGATAGGTCTTGTGGAAGCTCTTAAAAAAGGAAATTATTACTTCATCGACAGGGATCAGGAAGAAGACAAGAGAGCAGCGATGCTTGCCGCATATGATGCGGATGTATTCCTATCTAGCGCAAATGCGATAACTAATGACGGTGTCATGGTAAATATAGACGGCAATTCAAACCGTGTGTCAGCCATCGCTCAGGGTCCTAAAAAGGTAGTATTCATTGTAGGAATGAACAAGGTATGCGATGATATCGACGGTGCCATGAAGAGAGCAAGAAACGTTGCGGCTCCGATCAATGCCCAGAGATTCAATCTTTCAACACCATGTGCCAAGACGGGAGCATGCTTTAACTGCAAGTCACCCGATACTATCTGCTGTCAGTTCCTGATAACAAGATATTCAAGACATGAGGGTAGGATACATGTGATCCTCGTTAACGACAATCTGGGATTCTAGGAGATAAGATGGCTACTGAAAAGAACATTCCGGACAGTGAACTTGTCTGGGAGGAGATAAAAACAAAACACATCATTCAGAATGAATGGATAGACTTCAGAGAATCAGCGTACCGCTTCCCTGACGGAACAGTATTTGAACCATATTACAGCTACAGCAGAAGAGATTATGTCGTGGTTGTCGCAACAGACGAAAAAGGCGATTACATCTGCGTAAGACAGTTCAGACAGGGAATAAAGCAGGTGACCAACGAATTCGTTGCGGGCGGCATAGAGCGAAGCGACGGAAAAGAGTACGGAAGTGACAGAGGGGAAACATCAGCAGAAAATGCTCTTGAAGCGGCTAAAAGGGAGCTTAAGGAGGAAACGGGATACGAATCAGATGACTGGAACCACATAATAACCGTTCCCTCGAATGCTACCATAGCAGATAATTACGCTCATGTATTCAGGGCCAGAAACTGTAGAAGGATTTCGGGGCAGGACCTTGATGATACCGAGTTTATCAATGTGGTAAAATACACCAATGATGAGCTTAAGGAACTCATTGAACAGGGAAAGTTCCAGCAGGCGATACATATCATGGGATATTATTGTGATATAAACGCATCCGGTAGTTGATTGTATGCGTTTTTGTGCTATAATCTAGAAGGTTAAACGAAAAGATTCAGGAGGAATAATAAATGAACAAACCTGTTGTTTTAGTTGTTATGGACGGTGTCGGCGAGACTCCCGAAGAACTTGGAAATATGGTCATGAGAGCCAACACACCTACACTTGATGAGTTCAAGGCTACATGCCCTTTTCAGACCATCAAGGCTCACGGTGCTGCGGTAGGACTTCCCAGTGATGATGACATGGGTAACAGTGAGGTTGGTCACAACGCACTCGGCTGCGGTCAGATCTACTCACAGGGAGCTAAGCTCGTAAACGAATCAATCGAGTCAGGTTCCATCTATCAGAGCGAGACATGGAAGGATCTTGTAGGTTCTGTTGTTGCAAACAATAAGACTCTTCATTTCATCGGACTTTTATCAGATGGTAATGTACATTCAAATATCAGCCATCTTCTTGCGATGCTCAAAGAAGCAAAGAAGCAGGGCGTTAAGTGTGTAAGAGTACATACACTCCTTGACGGACGTGATGTACCCGCAACAAGCGCACTTG